>NZ_VOYU01000012.1:0-125367 GCF_013420135.1 Acinetobacter sp. YH12023 | reverse complement strand
TCCCGAACTCAGAAGTGAAACCTCTTAGCGCTGATGGTAGTGTGGGGTTACCCATGTGAGAGTAAGTCATCGCCAGCTCATTATTCGAAACACCCCCTGACTCGTGCAGGGGGTGTTTTTTTATGTGGGGAAAAAGGGAAAGGAAAAAGATAGAGGGGGATACGGAAATTAAGCGTTGGATATCCAACGCTATAAGTTTACATAGAATGATAAAATTATCTTAACTGACGTCGTGCATGCTTTAATGCTGTTCTTAACCCTTCTTCTAAAGTTGGATGATAGAAAGGTTTATCCAAAATTTCATGTATGCTTAGTTCTTCTGAAATCATCCAAGCTAGCAAATGTGCTAAATGTTCAGCTTCTGCACAGAATAGCTCAGCTCCTAATAGTGTATGGTTAATTGTATCCACATATACTTCGGCAGCCCCTTTATTTTTAGCAGTAACAATCGCACGACCTTGTCTTTCGTAAGAAACGAAACCAATGACGAATTCTGTGTTTTTATCTTGTAGTTGCTTATAGCTTTGACCAATAGTTGCCATTTGTGGTGTAGAAAATAAGATGCCTAAAGGTGTTAGCGTCTTGATGGATTTAGTTTGTGGAAAATTTAAACAGTTTTGTACAGCAAACTTGCCTTCATGAGCTGCTTCGTGTTGGATAGGGGTATTGGTATGTGCATCACCGACGATAAAAATAGGATAATCTGCTAATTGCTTTGTATGAGGGTCGATCGGTAATTTTTTTAAATCTTTAAATTCGGCACTTATACGTTCTAAACCTAATGTATTTAATAATGTATGTCTGCCAGTTGCAGCTAAGACATAGTCAACTTGTAGCGTTTTTTGTACGTTTTCTTCAGTGTAGGTTAGATGAACTAGATCGCCTTCAACAGAGTAATGTTCAGGTAAAATTTCAAACTTTAGCTTTAACTCTTTACTTAATTCTTCCTGTGCGAGCTTTTGCAATATAGGGCTACTCAGTGAGCCAATTTTTCGACTACGTGCAAAAACGGTTGTGTTTACATTGAGGCGTGTTAAAGCTTGCGCTAATTCCAAAGCGATGACGCCACTTCCAATAACTGCGACAGATTTTGGGAGTTGTTCTAATTCAAATATCTGATCGGATGTAATTAATTTATCGCCTAATATTTGTTTTTGTTCTGTATCTATAGCAGGCGTTGTACCTACTGCAAGGATAAATGATTTTGCTTTAAATGTTTGGTTATTTACTTGAATGGTATTTGAATTAATAAATTCAGCTTTTCCTGAAATTTTATGTTGGCTTGGCCAACTTTCAACATCTTTTAAAGTGGCTCGTGTAAAACGATCACGTAAGGTTTGAACATGTTGCATGACGCTAGAGGTATCAATTTCACTTTTGACATCTAGCCCTAAATTATCAGCATATCCTATTTCGTACATACGGTTGGCAGTAGAGATAAGTATTTTACTGGGCATACAACCGACACGTGCACAGGTGGTGTCCCAAGGACCATCATTAATGATAAGAATATTTTGTGTTTTTTTAATTGCTTCTTTATAGGCTGAAATGCCTGCTGTTCCTGCACCGATAATGATGATGTCGTACATAAAATTCTCCTTCATTCTTCAAATTTAACATATCAAACATTTGTCTTCCTTTTGTTTACATAAAGCTATAACTATGGTTACATAGCTACCAATAAATATTTATAACAACTCTATATATATTGAGGGTTTTAGGGGAATTCCATGCAAAAAAAACAAGTGACTATGAAACTGTCAGCTGTAGCTTTAGCCGTATTGTTGGCTAGTTGTGGTGGTGGTGGTAGTGATGGTTATTTTAATCAAGGGGAAAGTAATAACGGGAATGGTTCTGGTACCGATAATGGGATTGAAACGCCTGTAGTTGCAAAATTAAATATTACAAATGTTGAACTTGCTGATAGTAATAATCTGAAAACTACGATCTTGACGATTTTAGGTGCAAGTGCGAGCGTAAAAGTAACTGATCAAAATGGACAGCCAGTAAGTGGTGCACTCGTTACGTTTACTGGTGAAAATATTACATTTGAAACTTCAAATGCAACAGTTCTTTCAAATGCTGAAGGTGTTGCTAAAATTGGCATTAAGCCGACCGATGAAACAAAAACAGGTATTTTTAAAATATCTGCAAATGCAGAGCTTAATGGTAATACGGCGAATACAAGCGATTCATTTGTTTCTGTTGAAGCACTGAAAACAAAATTTGATAATTTAACTTTTGATCAATCAAGTATTGATGCTGGTGGAACGGTTAAAATTAGTTTAACAACTGTTGATGCTACTTCAAATGCTGTACAAAATAATGTACAAGTCAATTTCAAAGCTGATTGCGGTACGTTTACGAATAGTTCAGTAAATTCAAATCAAGGTTTGGTTGAAACAACATATACTGCAATTTCATCAGGTGGTCAGCTTTGCTCAAGCACCCAAGCAATTACAATTACTGCGAATAATGGTGCAACCACCACTACTAAAAATATTACAATAAATCCTATTAAAGCCAATTCACTGGTTTATAGTTCAGGTGAAGTAAAACTTGGTGCTGCAAATAGCGGCTCAAGTGCATCTGGTAAAGTAGAATTTACAGTTTATTCAAATAATTTACCTGCTAAAAACCAAGATGTCTTGGTTGAGCTCATTTATGCACCAACTGATTTGAGTTTTATTGCATTACATAATAAAACACAGAAAGTTATTAAATCTAATGATGACGGTAAAATTGTAGTTGATATCTTCCCTGGTAGCTTACCTGGCCCTGTAGAATTAAAAGCAACATTAGTCAGTGATACAAGTGTCAGCGCATTAACTAAAGATGTTTCAGTGGCAACAGGCCGTGTTACACAAAATGGTTTAAGTCTATCTGTATCAAAAAATGCATTACAATGGGATGTTGATGGGGATAAAGCGACAATCGTTGCACGTTTACGTGACCGAGTAGGTAATAAAGTTCCTGATGGTACAGTTGTAAGTTTCGTTACTGAAGGCGGTAGCATCACGCCTAACTGTTCAACAGCAGATGGTGAATGTAGTGTTGTATTGCAGACTCAAAATCCACGACCTGCAGATAACCGTGTAACGGTATTGGCATATGTTGAAGGAGATAAGTCTTATATCGATAAAGACTCAGATAACCTATACACTGCAGGTGTGGATGAGTTAACAAGTAATATTGGTGACTTCTTCCGTGATGATAATGAAAACACGATTTTTGAAGCGGCTTTAGGTGAGTTTTTATATAAACGTGGAGCTGTAGGGAATACATGCGCGGCTAGTACATTTATTCAACCAAATATATCGGGTACATGTAACACTGAATTGTCAGCAGTCATTCGCCAACAACTGGTATTTTCATTTAGTAATGATGTTCCAACCATTACAAACCTAGCTGTATCAGAGACTAAGTCAAACTTCACTTTTAAATTATTTGGTAATAGTGCGCAATCTGTTCCAATGCCAACGGGTACAACTGTTGCATTGAAAGCTGAAGATAATACCAAAGACAATGAAAAGTCTTGTTCAGCAGAGCTTTGGAGTGGTAATGCCGCTGTACCTTCAGTATTCAACTTGCTTACGCCATCTACATTCTCTTCAAGTTCACAAGTGTTTTACTCTTACCGCTTAAAAGAATGTGACTCAGGCGATAGTTTAGTGCTTTCTGTGACAGCTCCGACAGGACAAATCACAAAACAAGAATATACGATTCGTTAATAAATAAAAAACAGCGCTTCGGCGCTGTTTTTTATTGTAGGGACTGTTCAATTCAAAGTGTAGTCCCGACACTTACACCAACGGTTGGACGTACATTCATAGAATTACACCCTGTTAGCAACAACGTTGTAAATAAAACGGTAAACACGAATTTATTCATTGAGCAAACCTTGAGCCTTAGCTTGATTGAAAAGAGCTGTCGAACGAGAGCCGCTGCGACAAATCATCAAAATGGGTTTAGGAAGCTCATTATAGTATTTGGCAAATTCCTTCACGTCTGTTTGAGAAATTTTACCGCTTTGCACTGGTTGATACACAACACTCACATTAGATTTTTCAGCAATCCCTCTTAACTGTAAAACAGTCACTTCATTGCCTGTCTCATTATCTGGTCGGTTCACAATCACAGATTTAAATTTAAGTTGTTTGAGTAAACTTGAAAATTTATCTGTGGTCATTTGCCCTGAGACACTTAAATTTGCATTTAAGGGTTGACTGCTATTATCAGCAAATGTGGGTGCTGAAAAGACGCAAGTTGCGATCAATAAAGCTTTTTGAATGAAAGCCTTAGTCATCCAAAAGATCCATCTGTTTTGCTAGTTGATATAGGTTATTTGAACGATTACCTGTACGGCAGAACATGAGCACTGGCTTTGGCAATTCATTATAATGATTAGCAAAGTTACGGACATCTAGCTCAGAAATTTGACCTGCAACAACAGGTTGATGAACATAGTCTAAACCAGCGCTACGAGCTGCTTCTTCAATTTGAGCACTGGTTGGTTGCTCCGGACCACCTTCCATGTCAGGGCGGTTATTGATAATCGATTTAAAGCCTTTTTCAACCACTTGCGCTACATGTTCTGGGCCGATTTGACCTGCAAAACCAACATTTTCGCTCATTGAGTCACTCCATAATTTAATTCATAGATTTATGCTTTATGATAGCATTAAGCACAAACTTGAGCAGAATGTTCTTAAATTTTTATAAGCGATTACAACCATAAAATAACGCAATGGAGCGCGTATGCACGCCTATACAGTCGAACCACTGTATGTCAAAAGCGGACAAGATGTTATAGCTGCTGACTTTTATCGTCCAAAATCTGTTGAAAAACCTGCAGTCATTCTCATGGCACATGGTTTAGCGGCATTACGCCAATTTAAATTAGTGCAATATGCAAAACGCTTTGTACAAGCGGGTTATGCTGTCGTGTTGTTTGATTATCGCTATTGGGGTGGCAGTACAGGGCGTCCGAGAGAGTTGGTGAATCTTAAAGCTCAACTTGAAGATTGGCGGACCATGATCGATCATTTACAGCAGCGTAAATCGATTGATTCGAGACGCATTGTATTATGGGGAACATCGCTGAGTGGTGGCTATGTACTTAGTTTGGCGGCAGAGCTTAAAAATATTAAAGCGGTGATGGTACAAGTCCCATTTGTCGACGGCGCTGAAAGTGCAAAATTGTATCCCTTACAGCAATTACCTAAAGCGTTAAAATTATCGAGTCAGGACTATATGGGGTCTAAAGTTGGGATGAGTCCAACGACTTTACCTGTAGTTCATCCACATCGATTGTGTTTTTTACAGTCTGAAGATAGTTATGCCGGCTATTTATCGCTTGTCAATCCTGATTTTTATTGGAGTGGCGAAATTCCAGCTCGGGCCTTTTTTAAGTTAATCCGTTATCGCCCAATATTAGATGTACGTAAAATTAGTATACCAGTACTTTTTATTGCAGCCAAAGAAGATAGTTTGATTCCCATCGAATCAAGCCGTGAAACTGCGACCAATATTGCACCGTATGTGCAGTATTATGAGTGGGAAATGCAACATTTTGATATTTATCATGGGCAATGGTTTGAAAAAGCCATGGCAACCCAATTAGAATTTTTACATCAACATGTTGGAGTCAGCTAAATGATCGTTGTGTGTCCTAAATGTGGTGCAAAAAACCGTGTACCTGAAGAAAAACTCGAAGTTGGACCTGCATGTGGTCAATGTCACCAAGCATTGATTCCACTGGCGCCCATCGAGTTGAATGGAAATAACTTTGCCAACTTTATTAGCAATAGTGATTTACCTGTGCTGATTGATTTATGGGCTGAATGGTGTGGACCATGTAAGATGATGGCGCCACACTTTGCACAAGTTGCAAAATCAAATCCGAAGGTGGTTTTTGCCAAAATTGATACCGAAGCAAACCCTCGATTGAGCGGTGCATTTAATGTTCGTAGTATTCCTACACTGGTTTTGATGAATAAAACCAACGAAATTGCTAGAATAAGTGGTGCAATGCGTGCTGGTGAGTTACAACAATGGCTCAACCAGCAGTTAAATCTACCTCAATAAATGTCAGCGCCAGGAGCTAAAGTGTCAGAAACTCATGTAAAACCTGAAGGAACGCTTTCCCTACAAACCATCGCGATGCCTGCAGACACCAACTGGAGTGGTGATGTTTTCGGTGGTTGGATCGTGTCACAAATGGACTTGGCCGGTGCAATTCACGCAGAGCGTTTCAGTCAAGGACGCTGTGCAACGATTTCAATTAACCAAATGACCTTCCTCGTTCCAGTGAAAGTCGGGGATGTCATCAGTGTATATACCAAAATTTTAAAAGTGGGTAATACCTCTATCCAAATGCAGATTGAAGTTTGGGATAGTCACGACAGTTCACGTGATCCAATTCGCGTAACCGAAGGTGTATTTACATTTGTCGCTGTCGATGTGAAAGGTGCTAAGCGTCAAATTCCTGCGGATGCAAAAGCTAAATTTGTTGCAGATCAAGCTTAATTAAAGTTAGACGCAAAAAAAAAAGCCGCTCAATCGAGTGGCTTTTTTATGAATAGTGACTGAGAAATTAGAACATTGTATTTGAATTGGCACTGGTTTCAGGAATGCTCTGTTGCACATCCCAATGTTCGACGATCTTGCCATTTTCAACACGGAAGATATCAATAATGGCTTCTCCACGGTCTTTATTATTTTGCGTAGAGTGCACATGTAAATAGACCAAATCACCTTCGGCAGCAGCACGTTTGATCTGGTTTTTTGCTTCAGGATTTTGTTTAAAATACTGGGTGAAGTAATCGACAAATGGCGCCTTGCCATCAGGTACATGCGGATTATGTTGAATATATTGATTGCCAATATATCGGTCAGCATATGTCTTAACCTGATGTTTAAGAAAGACACCTTCATAAAAATCGATGACGATTTTCTTATTTTCCGCCGCTTGGCTGGTTTGAATATTGCTTTCAGCCGCTTGATTTGGAGTCGCTGGCGTTGCAGGAATAGTACTTTGACATGCAGTTAAAAAAACCGCCATGCTGATGAATGAAAGGGGAATGATTTTTTTCATAAAGTGCTCAATATATTTGTGTCGTGCAAGCATATTGAGCGGAATTACGGCGTATAAATAGTAAAAAACAGTCTTGATTTTGCTGAAATTTGGTAAAACTTATACTTACTTAAAAGTAAGTTTTATTTACATTTATTTATTTTTCAGAGCGGATTTTGCCACCCACGCCCAAAGCATTTCACATTGAATCGGTGCTTCACCAGATTCATCGGTGACTAAGACCTGTACTAAGGTTTCACCTTTTTCTGTGCTTTGCATTTGTCGTTGCTGTTCGGGTGTAAGCGTTGCGATGGCTTTCATCCCACCTTGGGTTGGACGTTTAAAATCAACTTTGAAGCTTTTAATCAGGACAATGGCACTGTCTGGGACGTTCATTGCTGTGACAAAGCCTGTGGCTGTTTCTGCGATCAGCGCCATGGCACAGGCATGTACTTGCCCGATATGGTTTTGCATCGCCTTATGATTGGCGATGCTCACCTCAACACGCTCAGGGCTGACATGTTGATAACGAATTTTAGCGGTACCGACCATAGGCACGACGCGACCAAATGCTTGACTGAGCAAACGACTCTGAAGACCTTTCGGTAATTTAGATGATGCGTTTACGATTTTATGTAGGCGGTTTGGTCGTGTCATGTCGTCCTCTATGGCAAATGTAATGCCTTAGTCTTTAAAGTTATTAAATTGAAGCGGCACACCAAACTGTTGCTCTTTTAAGAACGCCATCACTTGTTGCAAAGTGTCACGTTTCTTGTCAGTCACACGAATTTTGTCGCCTTGAATAGAAGATTGCACTTTAATGCCGCTTTCTTTAATGGCTTTATTGATTTTTTTTGCAGTATCAGAGTCAAGACCGTCTTTTAGTTTGATCACTTGAATGACGTTTTTACCAGAAGCCGTCATTTTTTGTGGATCCAGTGCTTGAATGTCTACTTTACGTTTGAAGAAATGATTTTCGAGCATGGTATACACTTGTTCACATTGGAAATCGCTTTCTGTTGAGATTTTGATTTCCTTATTTTTCTCATTTAACTCAATTGAAACGTCATGACCGCGGAAGTCAAAACGCGTCGCAATTTCTTTTTGCGTGTTTTGAACTGCATGATTTACTTCAAAAACTTCTAATTCGGAAACAATATCAAAAGAAGGCATAGATTAGACCTTTACAAAGGGAAAGAATATCTGAGATGCTAGGGATGTTTTCTTCATTTGCCAAGTGTTGTTTACATCAAAAGGAGTGCGCAATGATCCGTAAACAAGAAATTACAACATTTGAGTTCCCAGAAGACTCGATTATCTGGGATGTTCGCGATGCAAGTGCTTATGCTGAAGCACATGTGAAAGGTGCGGTTAACCGACCGATCAACGCATTGTCATCAGATGCACTGACTCAGGTGTCAACGGATCAACCCATTTACATTTTATGTGGTGGTGGAAGTAAAGCTCCACGTGCAGCAGAGTTACTAGAGGGTTTTGACAGCTCACGTGAATATGTAATATTAATGGGCGGCACGCGTGCTGCTCGTGATGCCGGTCTTCCTTTGGAACAAGGGAAATGAGATCGAATCAAAAAAAGCGCCGAAAGGCGCTTTTTTATTGCAGGTTATTTTTTTGAGGTGGAGATGACGGCATCTGACCCTGAAAATAAGGCTTCTTAGTTTTTTGTTTGGCTTTGGCGCGTCGTATAAAACGTGCTGCATGAATTTTATCGAGTAGCTGTGTTGGAATAGGGCAGGCTTCTTTTAAGACCAACGCGGCAATGATTTCACTACAGAGCGGGGCATACAGGAAACCTTTAGAACCGAGTCCACTACAGCTATAAATTTGCTGATCTTCATGGACTGCACCAATTACTGGGAAAAAGTCTTTTGTCTGTGCGCGAATTGCGGCACGTCCTTGCCATTGCTCAATCGGTGCTAAGGTTTTGGCAAAGTCAGGGAACACACTGTGGATAAGTTCATAGTTATGCACATGATCTTCTGTGAGAACGTCGGTGTCATCACGGCCGGGATAAAATGACGCGCCCATAATCATCTGTTCGGCATCCAGTTGCATACAATAGCCCCCATAACTATAGGCGGTACGCATATCCATTTGTTGAGCGGGATTGTTCAACCAACTGACTTGTCCACGAATGGCACGCAGTTCTGGATAATCTGTTTGTAGCTGCATGCTCTCACGTGCAGCACAGAGAATGACATGCTCGGCAGATGGAAGCTGCTGATCCTGTGTAAATAGCGCAACGCCATTGTGTTGCTGCTCAATGCGTTGAATATCTGCTTGTAACAATTCAATGTGTGGATGTGCCAAGATTTGGTCACGAAGCTGATGAGGACTGACCGCGCCTGCTTGTTTTAAGAGCAGGGTTGGAAATGTTGAGGCTAATTGATTTAGCGTGCCTTCTTCAGCAGCTAATACCTCTGAAGGATAAGCTTGAGCTAAATCTAGGTGTTCTGCTTTATTTTTTAAAATAGATTGGTGAATCTGTAAGGGACGAAATGCCTTGAAGTTTTGATAATGCTTGAGTGCATATAACCAGCTCAAGGTCATCAAATGTTCAGCACTTTGTTCAATTGGACAGAGTTTAGGGTTGAGTAGGGCAAGAGGATTACCCGACCCACCGCTGAGTGGTGCTGATTTCTCGTAAATACGCACTTGATGCCCACGTTGAGCAAATGCCCAAGCACAGCTTAAACCGGCGATGCCAGCGCCAATAATCGCGATTTGACGGGGCTTATGACCTACAGTGATTTCAGGATTTTTTTTTTCGTCTAAAGTGGGACAGTCAGCAACTACGGATTGATCATCTAACTTTTCAGGTGCGAGCCAAAAGGCTTTGAGCATTTCACGCTTATGAGCAAAGCCACGTGGTCGTGTAATGGTAATACCATGCTCACGTAGGCCGCGTTTCAGTACACCTGCCACACTAAATGAGGCGAAGGTCGTCCCAATGTCCGATAGACGTACGATATTTTTGAGTACGTTTTCTTCCCACATGTCAGGATTACAGGCGGGTGCAAAACCGTCCAAGAACCATGCATTGACCGTAGCAGTTTTTGCCACGACCGGAAAAACATCGTGTGCATCGCCTAACCAAAGATCAATTGAAAAACGTTCTTCTGGAAAATTGAGTCGATGACATCCCGCAATAGGTTCAGGATATTGCGCAATCAGTTGCTGTGCCAAAGGTTGTAATTCAGGCCATGCATTTAATGCACGAATGAGGTCTACTTTAGATAAAGGGAATTTTTCTACAGAAATAGCATGCAGATGACTGTGATTATCTGGACGAACCTGTTGCCATAATTGCCACAGAGCCAAAATATTTAAGCCTGTACCAAAACCTGTTTCGCCGACACTGAAATATTCAAAATCATTCAGTACCGCAAGGCGAGTGTCGAGGTCATTCCCTTTTAAAAACACATGACGTGTTTCGAGCAGGCCGTTGTCCTTCGAAAAATACACATCACCAAACTGTTTAGACACTGGAATATCAATGCCATCGATCATTTGCCAATCGAGATCGGCAGTCTGAATTGCACCTGACAAAACTCAAGCAACCTTTAAATTGAAGTAGAAAAATGAATTACCATTGACGACGACGTTTGGTATAGACGTAACTGGCCAACAAGAAACCTAAAATCACGCCAACACCAAGTGTGGTCCCGCCGTATAAAAACATCTGCGCGCTACGTTCACTTTGCAGCACTTGTACTTGTACGCCCAAGCTATCATTTTTAAGTTGTAATTCTTGGTTTTGCGCCAAGGCTTCAAGGTTAGCTTTTTCTAACTGTTGTAAGCGTGCAGATTGGTCTTTGACCATTGCTTTGACTTTGGCATCTTGTAGCGCTTTATTTTTTGCCAATTGTTCAATGGTCAATGGATTCGCATCTTGAGGTTGACCATTGGGATTGACGGTTGCCGCCACTTTAATGATGCCCGGTTTATTGGCAGGAATGGTATGCGGCACAGGATTGGGAGGAGGTGTTGCAGTCGTTGCTTGAGCAGCAGGGGCTACAGCAGGTGCAGGAGCCGGTTCTTCAGCCCATGCAGTTGAACAAATTAAAGATAAGCCCAGTAAACTAGAAACAACGACGCGCATGAACCTTATCCTTTAGGAAATGCTTTGTTAAATGGTTTGACATCAATTTGGCCATAAACCCCTTCTTTGAGGAAAGGTTCATCTGCCAACCATTGGTCTAGGGCTTCACGACTATCAAAATCGACAATGATCGTACTGCCATAAAAACCAGCTTGCGGGTTTGCCGGATCTTTAGGCATCGCACCTGCAACAATCAGACGACCTTCATCATCAAGTTTTTGTAGACGTTCAAGATGTTGAGGACGAACCGCAAGGCGCTTTTCCACTGTACCTTCATTATCTGTACAGCTTACGACGAATAATGGCATGACTTTTCCTGATTTTTGACCGAATGGATTATTCTGAGGTCTTAAAGTATTTACGTAATACAATAAACTGAATAATGATAAAGGAAAACATCACGATCATGTCACCAAAAGCAGTGAATTCACCCCAATATTTTCCGTCTGCAAACAAATAAGCGAAAAAGGTGTGTAAACATGACATCACCACGAACATTGCAGCCCATGCATAGTTCAATCGTTTCCAACCGACAGCGGTTAAATTTAAGACTGGACCAAATAAACGTTCGATGAGTGGTTTCTTATCTTTATTAAATAGTGGTGAAAGTAAAAACGCCCCTGCGAAAACTAAGTTCAGTAAAACGGCTTTTAAACGAATATAAAAATCATCGCTTAGCATCAGGGTAATACCACCAAATATCACGGTCATAAACAACACAATCCATTGTTGTTTATCTAGACGGAATTTTTGCATGACAAACAATGCACCATAAACCACCAGCATGGAAATGATGAGACCTGATGTTGCCACAAGAATGTTATTGTTATCGACACCCCCAGCAGAACCAATCAATTGTAATAATGGGTGCTGCGTATCTTTTGGATCTACAGTTTTATATAAATAAAAGAAAATAATGAGTGGCACAAAGTCTAAAAGTGCTTTCATGTTAGAGTATCTAAATCTGATCAAATAAATGACATAGTATAGAGATGCAAGGCGTAGATTTACATACACACAGTAATATTTCTGATGGTACTTTGTCACCAGAGGCTCTGGTGCAGGCTGCAAGTGCTATTGGAATTCATACGCTGGCTTTGACTGATCACGATACGATGGACGGATTGTTGGCTGCAGAGCAGGTTGCGCATGAATTAAAGCTGCAATTAATCTCTGGTGTGGAGATTTCTAGCCAGTGGTCGAGACCTGCGACCAAAAAAAGTTATGGTGTGCATATCGTCGCTTTAAATATGCAAAATCCTGCGCCCTTACAAGCCTTATTGATGGATCAAAAGCGTATTCGAGCGGAACGTGCTCGGCAGATTTGTGACTTACTGATACCGTTAATTGGTCAAGATATTTATAGCGATGTGATTGCCAAGGTTGACCATATACCAGATCGGGTAACACGTACTCATATTGCCAAAACTTTGGTGGAAAAGGGGGTAGTTTCACGTCCACAACAAGCTTTTGATAAATATATTAAAGAAGGCAAAAAAGCTTTTGTAAAATTTGAAGGTCCAAGTCTTGTTGAGACCATTGAGGTGATTCATGCCAGTGGTGGCTTTGCAGTGTTAGCGCATCCAACGCGTTATGATTTATCTGCGACCAATATTCGTTATTTGATTGAAATCTTTGCTGAAGCGGGCGGTGATGCAGTGGAATTACCACCAGCAATTGAGCCATTATCGACTCGTCAAATGGTGGATCGTATGATTGCCGCCTTTAACTTAAAAATTTCTGTTGGCAGTGATTTTCATGGCGACAATATGCCATGGATTAAACTCGGCAATATCCCTCGAGTGAAAGAGGGGCAAGTTGGAATTTGGGAGAGCTTTGCTTAAAGCTTTGCGCGATGATTGCTCTCACTTACATATCTTCGATGTACAAAAAAAAGTGTACGACAAAGCTATGTAAGCGAGGGTTTAGACTCATTGATCAATTACAGTAAATTATGATCTTTGGCTTGAATTGGTGGTGGGGTGGGTTTACCTAAAGTCCCCAGTAATTCAATTTCAATAGTACGCACCATCGAGTCCAATGGAAGGTCATTACTTTGTGTACCAAAGGGCTCTTCAATCTCTGAACTCAGCGCATCTAAGCCTAAAAATGTATAGGCTAAAATTCCGACCAAAAGGGGGGTTGCGAGACCTAAAGTAGAACCCAAGCTAAAGGGTAAGACAAAACAGAAAAAATAAACGGTTCGATTCAGCAAGACCGAATAAGCAAACGGTAATGGCGTGGTGGCAATCCGGTCACAGCCTGTTTGTACGGTGCTGAGTTCCATCACATGCTGATTCATCTGGGTATAAATAATATCTGAAATTTCACCATCTTTAAGCGCCTGCATTAGCTCCCATTGAATCAAACTCAACGTGTACTGCGGTGCATTGGCTTGTTGGTATAACTGAGTGATGGCATTCGCGCTCATGCCGCTGGTTTCAACTAGTTCAGTGGGGTTGGCGGTTTGATGGCGGAGTCGGTCACGCAAAACATTGGCAAACACAATCACATGTTGGATCACACGTTCACGACGGCCTTGACTGAGTAAACGGCAGTCACGGTCAAAATGGCGTGCATTGGCAATTAAAATGCCCCATAAACGCCGAGCTTCCCACCAACGGTCATAGCAGGCTGAGTTTTTAAAGCCTAAGAAAATCGACAGCACAACACCGATTAGGGTAAAGCCGACCAAAGGAAATTCGGTAAAATGAAAGATATCGACATAGGATAAGCCGCCCACAATGGCAGACAGCAACATAACGATCCCGAGCGGCGGTAAAACCTTAGGTAAAATCGTTCCTCGCCAAGAAAATAGCAGTTTAAAAATACTCGGTTGGTCACGGACGATCATGTTCGAATGATAATTTCTAGTTTTAAAAAATTATGATGATCTTCGGGTTTGCTCAAGCACTTGTCAATAACTGTTTCATGCAGATGAGTGTGCTTGGAGCAAGCCATGTTCAGCAAAGGAAAAACTCCCTTCTGTTGAGATAATGCAATGATCGATCAGTCGAATTTCCACCAGCTGACAAGCCTGCTGAATGAGCCGAGTCAATTCAAGATCGGCAGCAGAAGGTTCTGCGCGACCGAAAGGATGATTATGTGCAATGACAATACTGCTGGCGTGTTCAGAAATGGCATATCGCAGCAGTTGATTGATGGAAATTTCACAGGTATTGAGGCTGCCATAAAAAAGTTTTTTAAAGTTTATTTTTCTTAAATGCGCATCTAGGCAGAGCACGCCAAAGACTTCTTGACGTTCCGATAAAAATTCAAAGCGAAGAAAATTTTGTAATTGTTCAGAATGTTGCAATTCTAAGGCTTCATTTTGAAAATGCTGACTCACATAGCGTTTACCGAGTTCTTTTACCGCCATGAGCTGCGCATATTTACTATTTCCGATGCCATGAAACTGGCGTAAATCCTCAAGTGACGCATCCATTAGCGCTTGCAACTGACCAAAATGTTGAATCAAGAGTCGTGCGAGTTCGACAGCAGAGTGCTGCTGGGAACCAGAGCGTAGGAAAATAGCCAGTAACTCAGCATCGGATAAACTTTGTGCGCCTTGATGAATCAGGCGCTCACGTGGGCGCTCTTGTTCAGGCCAATTTTTAATTGAATTATTCATTATTCTTAGACTTTTTTATTATCAGTCAATCGGCTTTTTCACAGCAGATTGTTGGGTCAGTGCATATTTAATGCTATTGTGAGCGCCACTGCAACAGATAGGTAGCCTGTTCGTGAGCTTTGATTTAAGTGTAATGCCCACAAAAAATATTCTTTTAGGTGTCACTGGTGGTATCGCAGCCTATAAAAGTGCCATTCTTGTCCGTCGATTAAAAGATGCCGGATTTGATGTGCGCGTGGTGATGACTCAAGGTGCGCAAGCCTTTGTGACCCCGCTAACATTTCAGGCGCTTTCAGGCAACCCTGTGCATACCGAATTACTCAATCCCGAAGCAGAAGCGGGCATGGGGCATATTGAATTGGCACGTTGGGCTGATTTGGTATTGGTTGCTCCTGCAAGTTGCGACACGCTGGCAAAATTTGCGGCGGGTTTAGCAGATGACCTTCTTTCTACACTTTATCTTGCAACAAAAGCACCCGTTTGGGTTGCCCCTGCGATGAATCAGCAAATGTGGGCAGCCAAAGCGACACAGCGTAATTTAAATACACTGGTTGAAGATGGCGTACATGTGATTATGCCCGATGCCGGTTCTCAAGCCTGTGGAGATGTAGGCTTAGGACGTATGCCTGAGCCAGAAGATTTGGCGGATCAAGTGACGGCCTATTTTCATCAAGCACAGCGAGCCATTGCTGAAAAATTTGGCATGCTTGCAGGCAAACATGTGGCGATTACAGCTGGTCCTACACGTGAGTCGATAGATCCTGTACGTTATATTTCTAACCACAGCACAGGTAAAATGGGGTTCGCACTGGCAGCGGCTTGTTATGCGGCTGGTGCTAAAGTAACGCTGATCGCAGGACCTGTCAGTTTAGATACACCAAATGGTGTGCGACGGATTAATGTGCAGTCTGCAATTAAAATGTTAGAGACCAGTCTGCAAATGTTGGATGAAGGCTGTGATATTTTTATCGCAACAGCAGCTGTTGCCGATTATCGCGTGGCAGAAGTTGCAGAGCATAAAATCAAAAAAGCTGGTGATGAACTCAATGTGGCATTAATTAAAAACCCAGATATCGTTGCAACGATTGCGCAGCAGTCAAAACGTCCATTTATGGTTGGATTTGCTGCCGAGACACGCAATGTCGAGGAGTATGCCGCAGGCAAACTTGTGGCGAAAAAACTCGATATGATCGCGTGCAATGATGTCTCACGTAAAGATATTGGTTTTGCTTCAGACGAAAATGCCATGACCGTGTTCTTCGCCGATCAATATCAAATGGAAAAACGTGATTTAGAGAAAGCGTCAAAACAAGAAATTGCACAGCAATTGGTGGAAGCTATACATGATGCGCTACATCATGAGCCTGAAACGGACGATGAATAATTTCAGTTGATTCCTTAAAAATCCCCGCAATGTTCGGGGATTTTTTTATGGCGCATTTAAGATGTTTTATTTCAGGATTTATATTGAATAAATCATAATAGGATCGATTTCATATTGAAAATATGAAGGCTAGGAAACCACTACCAAAATGGTCATTTTCAACAAAAATATGTCAGCATGAGACCAAGGCTGTCAGTGTTTTAAAACAGAAAAAATGCAATTTAAGTGATTGATATCAAAATTAAATATAAAATTGAGAAATCTTGATAATTTGGCTTGTACTGTGTGTTTTATTGGCTATTATGAAGCAAACAATGAGGAATGTTTGGATCGGAATCTGTGATCGGTCTGACTTTTTCATCAAGAATAAATGCATCATGGGGGATGCAATATGTTTCGATGGCTCACCATTTTTTTACTGTTGAGTTTGGCTGGTTGTAGTTATTTTGTCTCGACAGATGAATTATCTCGGCAGATTGAGCAGCAGATGCAGCACGAGTTTGATCAGAATCCAGATTATCGGCAGTACCATTTACGGATTCAAAATATAAAAGTATTAGAACGTAAGGGATTAAGTTTTAAGGCTCAGGCGACGTTGCAATACGATGGTCAGCCTTATACTGTTTTGGTCGATATTTACAAAGATTTGCAAGGTTATGCATGGAAAATAGATGAAGAACAATTTGCCTTCATTGACGAAGCTGAAATTGCAAAATATCAGGCGCAGTTAGATCAAGAGTTGAATCATTTGGTTGAGGAATTGGAACAGCCAACCGAGGAGGTTGAGCCTGTTACATCGGCGCCTGAGAGCTATGTGGGTTTGCGTGAGGAAGAAGATCCATCAGATTATCAATGGACTGGCTATGATGATGAACCTTTTCCCAAAGGGAACATTACGGTCAATAGTCATTGAGCAATGATGTGACTGTTTAGATGATTTAGCTGAGTTGTGACGATGTTGCTAAACACGTACTTTGTGAGGCATGAAAATAAAAAAGCCCGCAAAAAAGTGGGCTTTTACTTTTAGAAGATTAATCTTCTAAAACGACTTTAGGATGATCACGTAAATAGTCTTCTGTACGTTGCATTGCATCCTTAATATTTTGGATGGCATTTTCCACATCGGCAAAGGTTTTGGCATTGCCACCACTTAAAGCCTGACGCCATTTTCGAGCACCCGGTAGGTTTTGGAATAAACCTAAAATATGACGGGTAATGATAGAAAGTGGCGCACCTTCTTCCATGCGTTTCGCAATATATGGCAGCATCTGATCGATAATATCGAAACGGTTAGGTAATTCGAGATCCCAAAGCTGACCGATCTCAGCCAATAAGTAGGGGTTGTGATAAGCCTCACGACCAATCATCACGCCATCAACATGTTGTAAATGTTGCTGTGTTTCAGCAAAGGTTTTCACCCCGCCATTAATTTCGATCAATAAATTTGGACGTTCTTGTTTCAGACGATAAACATCTTCATAACGTAAAGGTGGCACATCACGGTTTTCTTTTGGCGACAAACCTTGCAGCAGGGCAATACGAGCATGCACGATAAAATTGTCACAGCCAGTCTTTGCAACCGTATCAACAAAATGCAGCATTTCTTCATAAGACCGCATGTCATCAATCCCGATGCGGTGTTTCACGGTCACTGGAATATCAACAGCATTTCGCATTTCAGTAATACATTCTGCAACCAAATCAGGCTCTGCCATCAAGCATGCGCCAATTTTATTGTTCTGAACGCGGTCACTCGGACAGCCGACATTGAGGTTCACTTCATCATAGCCCCAGTCCTGTGCCATCTTGGTACAGGTCGCTAAATCTTTAGGATTTGAACCGCCAAGCTGTAACACAATCGGGTGTTCTTCGTTGTTATAGTCCAAATGACGGTTGGCGCCGCCAAATAAAATCGCACCTGTGGTGACCATCTCGGTGTAGAGAATCACATTAGGGTTAAACAAGCGTGCAAAGAAACGATAGTCACGAGTCGTCCAATCCATCATCGGCGCAACACTAATTCGTGGTTGAAGTTTATTTTCAATGGGTTGGAGATCAGTCATTAAAAAAACACGCCTTAAAAGAACAAGATGGAAGAACGAAATGGAAAATGGTGAAGAAATACCAAAAGCTGTCTGAAATACGATGAAAAAAACCGCATTTCAAGACGCGCGCAATATTAGCATAAATTGTGGTTTGGGGCATGGTCTTGCTAGCGTGACATATTCAAGGTCAGGCTAGAAAAAGTCGGAAGTGTGGCTTAAGTAATTTAAATTTTTATGTGATTAATCTATAATTTTATAAACTTTATTGTATGGTTTCTCAGCAGATTTAACTGCCTGCCTTTATGTCTTTATTTTCCCAATATCTATTGCAACGCCAGTTTTGTATCTCGTTTGAATATCTAACGACGCAAAAAACGCATCTGGTCCCAACGACATTTGCAGGCTTTCCTGTGTGCATGACATTGGCTGACCGAGTACAAAGTGACACGGATATTGCTCCTTTAGAAGCAATGCAAGACTACCCTCAAAGCATTGAAAAAATTCTGCATTATTCGGGGAAAGGTCGAGATATCTCAGATTTTCAAACTTTTCTGAAAGATGCTCAGCAGCACGGGGTAGAGAATTTACTTTTGCTCAGTGGTGATAAACTCAAGCAGCATCAGGATGGGGCAAATGATCCGACTCTACGGAGCCGTTATTTAGAGTCGGTCAATCAAGTCATGGCAGCCAAAGACTATGGCGGGTTTTATTTAGGGGTAGCATTTAATCCTTTTAAATATGCAGAAGCAGAAAAGGATGCGCAGTATTTTAAACTGAATAAAAAAATTCAAGCTGGCGCTGACTATGTGATTACACAGTTGGGCTTTGACATGGATGTGTTGAGCAGTTACCAACGCTATATGCAGCAATATTATCCACGTGTGCCTGTACTGGCTTGTGTCATGCCGCTGACATTTGCCCGTGCCCGCTTTATGGCCAAGCAAAAAGTCGCAGGCATCGTGCTTTCAGCAGATGTATTAAATTTTTTGCAACAAGAACAGCAAACTGACGCCATACAAGCTGAACAAAATGTCTATGCACGCTGCGCTTTACAAATTTTAATGTGTCAGCATTTGGGCTATGCAGGGGTTCATTTATCAGCTTGCCATAAAGTGGAAGAGCAAGAGAAGTTGCAAAAAGCAATTTTGCAATTTGCCACATTAACGTTTGAACAGTGTTTAGCAAAATGGAAAATGCTTTGGCGCTCTAGTGTAGATGTGAACTTCCACCCGACGGGCGCAAATAACCATAAAGCTCCAGTTGAACAAGTTTTGAAATATAAAAGTATGCATGTCATGCATGAGTTATTTTTTAGTTCAAAACTGGCCAAAGGGGTGGGATCTTATATTTTTGCGGCCAAATTATGGCAAAAACCGAAAGCTGATGCAGCCTTGCTGAAAACAGAATTTATCAGTAAACATGGTATCGTGGGCTGTGAAAGTTGCGGACAATGTCGTTTAGGTGAAACCTTGTATATTTGCCCAGAAACCTGCCCCAAAGGATTAGCCAATGGACCCTGTGGTGGCTCCAACCTTGACCGCTGTGAGTTTGAAGACCGTGAGTGTATACACTCGGTCAAAGCGCGGTTGGCGAAAGCCGTGGGTCAAGAAAAAATGCTGAAGCAAGAGCTCATCCCTACCGTTGCAATTGAAACTCGCCATAGTAGCTCTTGGAAAAACTGGTTTGTTCCACCGAATTCGTCACCAACAAAACAATAATTAACTTAAAGCATTATTCAGTCTGAAACCTTCATAAATGTGAATCTTTCAAGCGCTAATCATTCTAAAAATCAGACGAATAGTCGTATAAAAAAATGAAAAAGATGAAAGAAACAATTAAGATCAACAGCAGATGAAAATCAAAAATCAAGAATTAAAAATAGAAATTTGAAGAATTTGGGGAATACCACATGATGAAAAAGACCTGCTTAGGAATAGCTTTAGTTTTCACATTGTCAGGCACAACAGGCTGTTCAGTTGTCATGGCAAGTAAGCAGCCAAACAAGAAAAATACCGAAATGATTCAACAAGGGCTGTCTCGTAACTTGGTGATTGCTGAATTTGGCGCACCGATCACCTCTGAATATAAAAATGGCAAACGCCATGAAATTTATACCTTTACCCAAGGTTATTCGACTGCCAGTAAAGTGGGGCGTGCGTTTTGGCATGGTGCGGCAGATGTGGCGACTGTGGGTTTATGGGAGCTTTTCGGAACACCTGCCGAATCCGTTTTTAATGGAAAGAAAATGTCTTATGAATTGATTTTTGATGAAAATGGTCTTTTAGAACGTTATACCTATCTCACACAAGATGAGACCAAATAGTTGAATACAGAGATATTTTGATTGCATGCTGCTAAACAATTGCGCTAAGTTCAAATGGTAGAAAAATAAACGAATTATCCATTGGAATTTAGCAGGCATGATGCTACTTGAAGAAATATTTAAAAGTAAAAAGTCGGAACATACCGACCAATTTAATTTACGCATTCATCGAGGTTTAAGTTGGCTGAAAAAGTCAATTGATCTTCAAGATGATCTCGATTTGCAATTTATAAGTTTGTGGGTGTCCTTCAACGCAATATATGCGCAAGACTTACAGATTGCGCAGGACAAGCAAAGCTTAAGGCAGTTTTTATATGTGATCTGCCAAAAGGATGCAGAGCATAAAATCTACAATATTTTATGGGAACGTTTTAGTCAGCCGATACGGTTGTTTTTGGATAATCCCTATGTTTATCAGGGATTTTGGGATTATCAAAATCAAAAAATTAGCCATGACGCATGCAAAGAGGGCTTGGCGCATGAAAAACAAAAAGTACTGCACGCGCTTAAAGAAAAAGATTCCGTTGATATTTTAATGGTGCTGTTCAATCGCATGTATACGCTACGCAATCAAATGGTTCATGGCGGCGCGACCTATAAAAGTTCGGTCAATCGGAAACAGCTTCAAGACGGCTGCACAATACTGTTGGCACTCTTACCGGTGTTTATGGTGATTCTTTTGGAAAATGCAGAAACCTTGGATTTAGGCAAACCCTTTTATCCTGTGGTGCAGGTCAGTTAATTTGTAAAAATAAAGCCACTTATTGTGGCTTTATTGCGGTGATGAATACTTCTCATTGTGGATATTTTAGTTGCCGCGAAGTATAGAGTTGATCGATCAATACAAAAAAACCAGAAGCAATCACTAAGGCAATCCCTGTCATGCAGGTGGTGGTCCAGCCGCCATGATGCCATGCAAATACGCCCAAAGCTGAACCACATGCACCACCGACAAAATAAAAAGTCATGTAAATTGAATTGATTCGAGAGCGTGCAATCGGGTTGAGTTGGAAAATAATATTTTGATTACAGCTATGCACCATTGCCAAACCTAGATTGATTAAACCATAGCCCAAAATATAAAAAGCTATAGATGATCCACCCAAATACAGCAGTCCCCAACTGAGGGCCAAGATGCTGCAACCGAGCCAAGTTAATTTTCGGTTGAAACCCAAATCCGCCCAACGCCCAATCCACTGTGTCGATAGGGCACCAAATACACCAACTAAAGTCACAACACCGACCCAAACATCGGCCAATTGAAAAGGTGGCTCAGTCAGTAACATGGCAATGGTGGAAAACAGCATACTCATCGCGGCAAAGACACAGCCTCCAATTAGAGAACGGAAAATTAACCGTGGCTCATGTTTGAGTAATGCGCCCATGGATTGGAAAACTTGGCTGTAGGGCATCCGTGTGATGCTGACCACGGGCAAACGTTTTTTGAGTAAGACGGCTAATACCAACATCAAGAGAGCACTGAGGATGTAAATCGATTTCCAATGAAATAGATAGGACAATAAGCCAGAGAGACTGGTTGATAACAGAATGCCGACCAATAACCCACTCATTAAAAAGCCAACAACTGCCCCAATTTTTTCAGGTCGAATCGCAACCGTGACCAAAGGGATGAGGACCTGAGCAGCCACTGAAAATAGCCCGGTGATAATGGTTCCTGCCCAAAGCATGTATAGATTGGTTGAAAAAGCACAGAGGGCTAAACCCACAGTCGCTCCAAGCATGAGCAGAGGAATAAATTTGGCTTTATTCACAATATCGCCAATCGGCACAATAAACAGTAGACCCAAAGCATAAGAAATTTGCGCAAAGGTGACGGTTAACGCCACTTCTGATTGTGGAATCTGAAAGCTCTGTTGGATAGAAGCGACTAAAGGTTGGCAATAATAATTGGCACCCGCACATAAACCACATGCAGCAGCCATAAGCCACAACAGGGTTTTATCATGGCTAATGTCGATCGAGGCTTTCATAAATTGTCCAGATATTGGGCGGAAGCGTATACAAAGAATTTGCTGCCACGCTGTTGTGGTCACTATAAGGAAAATCAAACAGGTCTTAAAGTGTTTCTCTGTGAATAGTATACAAGTAGGGGTTTAGGATTTCTTACTGAGACTGATCATCAAGACACCCAGCATATTCAGACCGCAACCGACCCATTGCCATAGGTTTAAATGTTCATTCAACAACGCGACAGCCAGTAAAATCGTTAAAATGGGCCCGATAGAGGCAATCATAGCCGATTGTGCAGCCCCAAGTCGGACGATACTTTGCATCATCAAAATGGTTGGAAGCACAGTAACCAATAGTCCGAGCGCTAAACCATACAGCCAGACTTGACTCGGGAGTTGTTGGAGCAAGGCAATGGGCTGTGGTGTTGCAAATAGAAAATGAATAATCGTCCCAACGCAGGCAATGCTCAGGGCTAGACCGGTAAAGTGTAAAGAACCAAACTTTTGCATGAGGCCTGGCGTGAGTAATAAGTAAATTGCAAATAGCACGGCACTGGCAAAAACCAAACTACATCCGAGCCAAAAGTACTGATCATGTGGTGTGGCATTTTGTTCTTGTAGCATCACTAAAACTGTCCCGCCATAACTTAAAATCAGGGCAAGAATTGTTTTAAAACTTAGTGGCTTTTTGAATAAAACAGCGGAAGCCAGCACGGTTAATGTGGGATATAGGAAAAGTATAATTCGTTCAAGCGAAGCACTGATATACATCAAGCCACGGAAGTCGAGCCAGCTCGAAAAGTAATAGCCGATTAATCCTGAAATGAGTAAGAGCACCCAATCTTTTCGTTGAATCGTTTGATAAGAACGTCGACTCAGCCATGTAATGACCAAGAAAAACGGCAATGCACTCATCATGCGTAAGGCCATGAGGACAGTGGCATCGACAAGAGGAGAAAGTGCATAGGCTTGCTTAATAAAAATTGCTTTGGTACTAAACAAGAAGGCAGCAATCAGCGCAAAAATTGCACCGATCAAGTGCGGACTAAGGTTTCTTGACATAAGTTAAGGTGTGCCTCATGACGACTGAACGAATTCGACAGCATTGTTCCGACAAGTTTGAACTGTCATTTTGATTATAAAAAATGCATCGTGTGAGTAAAAATGCAAAAAAAGAATAGGACTTATTCCTTTATGCATAAGGGATTGCTAGATCAAACATGAAAAACAGTGGAAGAAATGACCAATTTGGTTTTGAATTTTTTAATCTCAACATGACTCGGCAGGTCAAATATATCAGGCTGAAACATTTAAGGTGAAAATTGCACATAAATGGTGCAATAGTGTTTTTTTGGGATAGAAAGTCAGTAGCGATATCATGATGCTAAATATTCAAAAAATTATTTTTTTAGCTAAAAAAGGCAATTCTAAGTTAAGGCGAAGCATCAGGTGGGGAGAGCAAGATCTCAATAAACCCGAAATGTGCGCAAAAATCCATCGGATATTCAAGCTGACCGATTTGACGAGACTGTGGCAGAAAAAAGTCAGTTTTCAATGCAGGTCAGCACGTCAAAACTGTCAAATGAGTCAACGAGCTGATGCAGTCTGAATGAAATAGCGGCTTTACCTGACTTAAGTCGATTTTTCACGACACGTTCAGGTCATTAGTTGTCGAATGAAAATGTCACAATGATCAACGCACTGAAACAATCTGCACTAAAACCAGCGAAATTATTTATGTTTTTGGTCTTAAGTAATATTAAAAAGTTATAAATAGGATAAAAATGAGTAATAAATCGACAAATAAAACTGAATAAATGAAATATCGCACTATTCTTTTCATGAATCATGAGTTCAAAATATGGGTATTTATTAAATAAATATTGGGTAGTATTTTAAAAAAGTTCAATTAGAATCCAAAAATTGTACAAAAACACATCCTGAGGGGAGACATCGCGGATTGCGATGTTTACTTAAGAAAAATTAGCTTGAGGAACGCTCATGCAGATCGGAATTCCAGCCGAAACTGTTGTCGGTGAAAATCGCGTCGCTGCGACGCCTGAAACAGTAAAGAAGTTGATCAGCGCTGGTCATAGCGTCGTTATTGAACGTGGAGCAGGGGTAAACGCTGCTTACATCGATAGTGCCTATGAACAAGTTGGTGCCAAAATTACGGATGATGCCTATACCGGTAGTCAAATGATTTTGAAAGTTCGTGCGCCTAAAGGTGACGAAATTCAAAAACTCACAGCGGGTACCACCGTTGTGGGGATGTTTGACCCTTACCGCAACACCGAACTTGACCAATTTGCGTCACAAAACGTGTCTGCATTTGCATTGGAACTTTTGCCACGGACCTTATCTCGTGCGCAAAACATGGACGTACTTTCATCTCAAGCCAACCTTTCAGGTTATAAATCTGTGCTTTTGGCTGCGGCAGAATATCAACGTATGTTCCCAATGTTGATGACAGCAGCAGGTACAGTGAAACCTGCACGTGTTGTGATCATGGGCGTAGGTGTTGCAGGCTTACAAGCTATTGCAACAGCAAAACGTTTAGGTGCCGTAGTTGAAGCAACTGACTTACGTCCTACAGCACGTGACCAAGTTGAATCTTTGGGTGGTAAATGGTTAGACGTACCAATGTCACCAGAAGAGCAACAAAAAGCAGCTGATGCTGCGAAAAATGGTTATGGCTGGATGCCGGGTGAAGACTACATTCGCGACCAAGCGATTATTGTTGATAAAGCCGTATCGAATGCTGACATCGTGATTACGACTGCATTATTGCCGGGTCGTGACGCACCACGTTTAATCAAAGCAGAAACTATTGCCAAAATGAAACCGGGCTCAATCATTCTAGATATGGCGGTTGAAACTGGCGGGAACGTTGAAGGTTCTGTCTGCGGCGAAAATGTTGTGACTGCAAATGGCGTGAAAATTCTCGGTATTCCAAATATTCCTTCAACAGTTTCGACTGAAGCGTCGGCACTATACGCACGTAACGTTTTGAATTTCATTGAAACCCTGTTTGATAGCGAAAAGAACTTCGCAATTAACCCTGAAGAAGAAATTCAAAAAGCACTACTTGTCACTCATGGCGGCCAAGTGCTGCTGAAACGTGGTTAAGGAGAATCATCATGGTTGAAACGATTACTATTTTTGTCTTGGCAATCTTTGTTGGTTACTACGTGGTTTGGGGGGTAACACCTGCACTACATACACCATTAATGGCTGTAACCAATGCTTTGTCATCGATCATTATCGTTGGTGCGATGATTCAAACCGTTGGTATCCCAGGTATTGTGGATGCAAGCGTACAGTTCCAAAGCATTAACGTGGTGAGTATTTTAGGTGCGATTGCCGTTTTCCTTGCAAGTATCAACATTTTTGGTGGCTTTGCGGTGACTGCACGTATGCTTGAAATGTTCAAACCTAAGCAAAAGAAAAAAGAGGGTTAATCCATGGAATTCATTAAAGAATATGCGGATTGGTTCTACCTGATTGGTGCCGTTCTTTTTATCTTAACGTTGCGTGGTTTGTCTGGTCCAAAAACTGCGATTCAAGGTAACCGTTATGGCATGATCGCAATGGCAATTGCTGTAATCACCACATTCTTTGTCGCAGATCATCCAGTGATTTGGATGATTGTGGGTGCAATGGTGTTGGGTGCGGTCGTTGGTATTGCACGTGCAAAAACAGTTCCGATGACGCAAATGCCTGAAACTGTGGCACTGATGCACTCATTGGTCGGTTTGGCTGCGGTACTGATTGCGATCGCTGCGATTCTACATAACAACCAATTGACTGCGGCATTCGCGGAGAATGAAGCGGTATTAACAGCAGCGGGTGTAGAACATGCCCACATGAGCAAAGTTCATTTATTTGAATTGTTTGTAGGCTGTTTCGTTGGTGCGATTACATTCACAGCGTCGGTATTTGCTTACGGTAAATTGGCTGCGAAGAAATGGGCAAAAACCATTTCAGGTGGATGGGTAAAACCTGTTCAAGCCTTAATTTTCCTTGCGATGTTGGCGTGTGGTATCTACTTCTTTACCACAGGCAACATGAACGCATTCTGGGCAATGACTGTTCTTGCACTTGCATTTGGTTGGGTATGGATTGCGCCAGTAGGCGGTGGTGATATGCCAGTGGTGGTATCGTTACTGAACTCATTCTCAGGCTGGGCTGCAGCAGGGATTGGTTTCACGCTTGAAAACAACATGCTGATTGTTGCAGGTTCACTGGTTGGTTCATCGGGTGCAATTCTGTCTTACATCATGTGTAAAGCCATGAACCGTTCAATCATCAACGTTTTGTTTGGTGGTGCAATGGGTGGTACAGCAGTAGCGGCGGCGGATAATGGTGAAAAAGCACAGCGTAATCACCGTTCAGGTTCTGCAGACGATGCTGGTTTCTTAATGTCAAATGCGGACAGCGTGGTGATCGTACCGGGTTATGGTATGGCGCAAGGTCGTGCACAAAATGCCGTGAAAGAATTGTGTGAAATCCTAAAAGAGCAAGGTGTAAAAGTTCGTTTTGCGATTCACCCTGTGGCAGGTCGTATGCCGGGCCACATGAACGTACTTTTAGCTGAAGCTGATGTTGCATATGAAGACATTCTTGAAATGGACGAGATCAACTCAGACTTCCCAGCAACAGATGTAGTACTGGTGATTGGTGCGAATGACGTTGTCAACCCAGCGGCAAAAGACGATCCAAGTTCTCCAATTTACGGTATGCCAATCCTTGAAGCGCATAAAGCACGTACCATTATGGTGATCAAACGCTCTATGGCTACAGGCTACGCAGGTCTAGACAATGACTTGTTCTATAATGATAAAACGATGATGATCTTCGGTGATGCGAAGAAAGTTGTGGAAGATATGACAAAAGCCATTAATGGCGGCGGTCATTAATCCATGCTCCCAAAGTCCCGCTGTGATAAAGCGGGATTGAGGAAGATTTAAACCACCTTCGGGTGGTTTTTTGTTTTCTTCGCTTTTATTTTCTTCGCTTTTGATTAATTGATGCTTCACACTAAAAGTGCACAAATATTTAGCGCATCAGGTGCTTGAATCAAATTGATGCGTGTTTTGAAACAAAGGTGCAGATTGATGCGCTGTTTTATTTCATTAAATTCAATCTCAGTGATTCAAAATATTGTCGCGAACTTATTTTGTGACGCAATGCATTGAAAAATAATTAATTGTCTGAAATTTGGTATTCTTTTTGCACAGCATGGTTATTCTTGGGGGAATAATCATGAAAAAAACATACTTGATGGCACTGTTTCTGAGTGTCCTGACATCGACTGCATGGGCAGTTGACCCGCAAATCGCCAGTAATATTCAAAACATTCGTATTTCACTCGACAGTATTTGGGTGGTACTGGGTGGTATCTTGGTGTTCTTTATGCAAGCCGGATTTGCCATGATCGAAAGTGGTTCAGTTCGCAGTAAAAATACCGTGAACGTACTCATGAAAAACTACATGGATGCCTGCTTGGGTGGTCTGGTGTTTTGGCTGGTGGGTTTTGGTCTGATGTTTGGGGTTAATACCACGGGCTGGTTTGGCTTAAGTCATTTTGCACCCGATCAACTGGATGATTGGCACTGGAACCTCCTATTTTTCCAAATGATGTTTGCTGCAACGGCAACCACTATTGCCAGTGGTGCGATGGCAGAGCGGATTCATTTTGTCGCTTATGTGGTGAGTGCGGCCGTTGTATCCGGTTTGATTTATCCTGTCTTTGGTAGTTGGGCATGGGGCAGTTTATTTGGCGGAGACGGTTGGTTAACAGCACTCGGGTTTATCGATTTTGCAGGTTCGACCGTGGTGCATTCGATGGGTGGCTGGGTGGCCTTAGCGGGCATTATCGTATTGGGTCCACGTTTGGGACGATTTGGACGCAATGGGCAAAGCCATTATTTACCGGGGCATAACTTACCATTAGTGGCATTAGGTGGTTTTATTTTATGGTTAGCATGGTTTGGTTTTAATGCAGGCTCGACCATTAATGCCAATGTCAGCGTAGGACGTATTGCTTTAAATACGCATCTTGCTGCGTGTGCGGCAGCGGTTGCATATATGTTGCTCTGCCTCATCCGATCTAAAGCCATTTTGATTCGCAGTACGATCAATGCCTCACTGGGTGGTTTAGTTGCCATTACGGCAGGCTGTGCAACGATGTCTCCACTCTATGCGGTCATCACCGGTTTATGTGCAGGTGTCATGGTGACCTTCCTGCCAATGCTCATGGAAAAAATGAAACTGGATGATGTGGTGGATGCGGTGACGGTACATGGTTTCTGTGGCGCATGGGGAACATTGGCGGCAGGGATCTTCCTTGAAAATAATATGTTTAATGGCGATGTCATCGCGATACAAGGGCTTGGGGTGATTGCAGCCTTTTTATGGGGCTTTAGCGTTGCGTTCATTGTATTTAAGGTCTTGGACAAATTGTTGGGTGGCTTACGGGTGAGTAAGCAACATGAACAACGGGGTTTGGACTATACCGAACATGCTGAATTGTCTTATCCCGAGTTTCAAAAAGATGTGACTTTTGAAACGGATGATATGACCAAGCGTCATTAACAGGAGTAAAGCAATGAGCACCGAACTGTTGAATTTGGCACAACGCCGCGAAGCTTTAGAAAAAGGCTTACAACAATTTATTCATGGGACGTTACTCGACAGTGCGCTACGGCACTGGGAGCAGCAGTACAGCATGAAACCGTCATTTGTCTTGAATCGCTTCTTAAATGATATCTGTACCACAGAGGAGCTTCGCTTTTATCGTAAAGATATGCTGAAGCAAGTCTTGTATGAGTTATCTACCTTAGAAAAGCAGGAACTGTTAAGGGTTGAAAAATCGCAGGAGCAGGAGCAAGAAGACGAGCTCATTGCAGAAACGATTAGCGAAGCTTTTTTAGGCTTTATCGAGTCAGTCATGCTGACGGTGAAGTCTAAAGATCAAGCTGATTTCATCCAAGATGTGATTGAGCAATTAGAAGAAATTGGGCTGGCAATTGCAGCAAATGCACAAATTAATACGGCGAGTTTTGTCGAGTTTTTGCCCTTGACCAGTTATGCCAAAGTTTTAACAAGCATTTATGAAGTGTATTGTGACTTTTATGGACCGATGCGTGCGGACCAAGTTTATGCACAAACCAAGCTGAAAATTAAAGCCAACTATCCTGAGGTGGATTTACACCAACTGCTTTAGTGTAGGGGGGTAAAACACCATGAAGCTGATTGTCCGTGTATGAAATCAAGGGATAAAAAAAGCGACCTATTTAGGTCGCTTTTTTCTGGAAGCTTAAGCTACAGTTTCTGGAGCTGTACGCCATAAGCTTTCTAGATCATAGAATTTACGTGCTGTAGGTAACATCACATGTACCACTACAAAACCGAGATCAATCAGGATCCATTCTGCATCACGTTCACCTTCAACGCCAATCGGGCGGAATCCAGCTTTACGTGCTTCTTCTGCCACGTTGTCTGCAAGAGACTTAATGTGACGAGTTGAAGTACCGCTCGCAATAACAATCGCATCTGCTACGTTGCTGATAGTGCTGATATCAAGTTCAATAATATCTTTGGCTTTTACATCTTCAAGTGCTTCACGTACAACAGCTAAGCACGCTTGTACGTCTTTGATTTGCGTTGATTTTGCGAGATCGAGAGAATTAGAAGCGCTGGGCGATGGTTCTAAATTCATAGAGGGTATGATTTCCTTACAATTATACATGATCTAATATAGCGGTTTTGTTGCTGAATTTCAAATCAACACGTCATTGACCATTGGCTAAATGAGGGAAGTATTTGTCTTTCCACGCAAAAGAATGTGATGAGTTGCTTCGTGGTCGGTATTCAGCCGCGATGTAACCTGTATATTGGCTTTGATCTAACCATTTAAAAATCTCTGCAAATGGAATCTGCGCTGAGTCAGGTTCATGTCGCCCCGGACAGTCAGCAAACTGTATGTGACCGATATCCTGAATATTTTCTGCCAAAGTACTGAGAATATCTTCACCCATCATCGCCATGTGGTAGCAGTCATATTGCATCTTCAAAGTAGAGTGTTGTACAGCTTCAAGCATTTCCTGAGCTTGGGCAATATTTTGGACCAAAAAGCGCGGCATATCAGTGCCATTAATCATTTCAAATACCGGTTGAATATGATGTTCAGACAACATGTGGCACGCCAGTTTGAGGTTGCTCGACAAGGTATTTAAACATGGGAGCAGGTCAGCATCTTGTGGCTGTTTGCCGGCTAAAATATTGACACTTGGTACATTTAACGCAGTGGCATAGCGAATGCATTGTTCTAAGGCTTGATGAAATTGATTTTCACGCCCCGGAACTCCCGCAAGACCATCACCGCCTTGCATCAAATCACCCGCAGGGACATTGATTAAACACAGGCTTAAATCATTGATGGTGAGTTGGGTTTGGATCTGCTCAATACTCAGCTCATACGGAAACTGAATTTCTACATGCTTAAAACCATGTTCACGAGCCAAAGCAAAACGCTCTAACAACGGCACTTCGGTAAAAATCATGGATAAATTAACAGCGAGCTGAGTCATGCATATCGTCCTTGAAGCAATTTACTTCTAAAGTGAGGGTCGTTAGTTTTTTTCGACATGTTGAATGATGGTGGCTAAATCTTTTTCTGCAAAACCATTGTCCTGATGGGCTTTAAGTTGCGATAAAGCTAGGCTGGCAACAGGTATGCTTAATTCAAACTCGGCGGCCAGTTGGACTGCATTATTCAGGTCTTTAGATAAAGTTTGAACTTTCCATTGCACGGGTTCGAACTGATGCGTTGCCATACGTGGGGTTAAAATCTGAAAAGGTTTTGAGTCTGCAAATCCACCGGCAAGTGCTGGTGCTAATAACGTGGTGTCTACACCTGATTTCTCGGCCAATGCAACGGCTTCTGCAATTAACGTGCTATTGGCCGCGACGATCAGCTGATTACAAATTTTGGTGGCTTGACCTGTACCTGAGTCGCCCATGCGAGTAACACGTTGAGATAAAACATTGTAAATCAGACTCAAATCTTGAATCGTTTGAGCATCACCACCGGCAAAGATGACCAAGGTGCCTTGTTCAGCACCTGCTGTGCCCCCCGAAACAGGCGAGTCAATCCAAGTGACTTGTTTCAACTTTGCAGCATGAGCCAATTGATGGGTTTGATTCACAGAAAGACTTGAGAAATCGACAATAATTTGTCCTGCCGCTAAATGATTTTCGATGCTTGCATACACCGCGGCAACAGCAGCATCATCTGCGAGACAAGATAAAACCACAGGATAATGGGCAATATTCTCCAATTGAAGCGCCGTCGCGCCAATCGCAATCAACTCATCACACGCAGCAGCAGTTCTGTTCCACACCGCAACTTCAAATCCTGCCTGAATGAGACGCGTGGCCATACGGCTACCCATCAGCCCTATACCTAGAAATGCAATTTTTGTATTACGATCAAACGCCATGTGCTGTACTCAATCTATCCTGTGTGACTATTTTACTTATATTGGCGTGGTAAAAACTGAACCTCTGGGTTCTTGTCTTTTTTACGTGCCAATTGGCTGTTTTTGCCGAGCAGTAATTTTAATTGCCAGATTTTTTCTAAGCGTAAAGATCGTTTTGGACTATGTTCCATGGCATCTAGCACTTGTTTTGCCGCTGCCAAGGCATCTGGTGAACGTTGTGATAATTCTTCGGCTAACTGCTGTGCCTGAAGCAAGGGCTGTTCATTTAAATGTGTCACTAAGCCAATTTCCTTGGCATATTCTGCGTCAAAAATACGTGCTGTTAAGGTTAATTCTTTGGCTAAATCTAGTCCTATCACACCTTTGAGTGAGCGAGTTAAGCCCATATCAGGAACTAAGCCCCAACGACTTTCCATAATCGACATTTGCGTTTTCGGGTGGGCAATACGGATATCGGCAGCCAAGGCAAGTTGCATGCCTGCTCCAAAACAAAAGCCTTCAAGTGCGGCAATCACCGGCACAGGGAGTTGTTGCCAAATCAGAAAGGCTTTTTGAAATAAACTTTGACCGGGTTTTAATAGTTCCCATGCGGCGTAGGCACGATTTTTCGGATCATTTAGGTCAGCCAAATCAATGCCAGCACTAAATACATTGGCTTCACCCGTTAAAATGACACAGCGTAAGCTACGATCTTTTTTTAATTTTTCAGCGGTGCTGACCAATTCTTTGAGCAATGCAAAGCTCATTGCATTACGTTTTTCTGGACGGTTTAAGTAAACCGTTGCAATGCCATTATTTTTTTCTACACGTAATAAAGCCATGGTAATTACTCTTGTTGTTTCTGCGCCCGAGCATAGCATGCACCCTGACAGGATACATGACAGTGCAGTCACAACAGAAGCTGGACGGCACTGACTTTAGTCGGACTGCGCTTAATTATTTTGTTTGGCTAAGATTTGTTGAGCTGCGTGTTCAACTTGCCCCATGACATTTTTTAACTCATCAAAACGGTTCAGGGTTTCTTGAACAAAAGCATCATCCGCTTTACGGCGTTCCTTACGTAAGGTCGATACAAATTGCTCAAATTGACCTGAAACCTCTTGGAGGGTCGGAGCGCCCACATAGCGGGTTGCGCCATAAAGCCGATGTAGCACATGCTCTAATTGTGGAAAATCTTCATCTTCGATGAGCTGTGCCATTTCATGGATTTCTTGTTCAAAGCTATCGACGAGCATTTTCAGTAAATCGACCGCAAGGTCTTCTTTATTCGCGGCCAACTGCAAGCTTTGCTGCCAATCTAAAATACTTGGCTCTAGGGCTTCAATCACCGAACTTCGCTCTAAAACGGGCACTTTCTTAAAGTTATCGGTAGTCCATTGGGTCAAGATTTGAATAATTTGATCCATTTGAATAGGCTTGGTGACATAGTCATCCATACCGCTTTGTAGGAGCTTTTGCTTTTCATCAGAGAGCGCATGTGCCGTCAAAGCGATAATTGGAAGGCGCTTATGATTTTCAAAAGTCGACTCAAGAGAACGAATGGCACGCGTGGTATCGACACCTGACATCACAGGCATTTGAATATCCATAAAGATGAGGTCAAAAGCCCCCAACCCTTGCTGTTGGCGAGCTTGAATGATTTCAATGGCTTCTTGTCCACTCAAAGCCTTGGTGGTTTTCACATTTAACTCAGAGAGCAGGGCTTCAAGCACAATCAGGTTTGGCAAATGGTCGTCGACAGCCAAAATGTGCAGACCTTGACCATTAAATTCTTCATGCTGCTCTTGATCAAACCAAGGCTCATTACTCAATAACTGAATCAGCGCTGTACGGCTGAGTGGTTGATGCAATGGGCGAGCACGGTACTCGTTCAACATGCTTGGATCGAGCATCATTTGGTAGCCATAAACAGCTAAGTTACCGCTATACCGATGACGAATTTCTTTGAGTAAAGCTTCGGAGTCACCACTATGGTCAACAATTAACCAAGTATTTTCATTGGTTTGCAACTGATTGAGTCGGCTAAATAAATCTAGGATCGACTGCGTTTCAATATGTTTAACATCATAATTTTCTAAGTAATGACGCAGGACATTGGCGGTTGCTGGATGTGCTAAGTAGGAAACGACTTGTAGATTGCTAAATTGTGGATGCACAATTTCAATTTCTTCATCGACCACAAAGCGCGCAGTAAACCAGAAGGTTGAACCTTTTTCCGTTGGGGCACGTTCTTGGTTATCTTCAAAACCAATTTGTCCATGCATCAGGCTGACCAATTGTTTGGAGATGGCAAGACCTAAACCTGTACCACCAAATTGACGGGTAACAGATGCATCACCTTGCGAGAAGGATTCAAACAGTTTCTTACGGTCGGTACCGCTTAGGCCGATACCACTGTCTTGCACACTAAAGTGCAGCAGACATTGACCGATGTCATCATGCTCCATACGGACACGGACAATAATTTCACCATCTGGAGTGAATTTAATTGCATTTGAAATTAAGTTGGTCAAAATTTGCTTGAAGCGTAGGACATCACCAACCACAAATTTCGGCACATTGTCCGCATAGTAGAAGGTCATATCGATGTGTTTTTGTGCTGCCAATGGCGACAACATATCCATCACATCAAAGACGGCTTCTTCTAAGTCGAATTGCGCAGTTTCGAGTTCTAGTTTGCCTGCATCGATTTTCGAGAAATCAAGCACGTCATTAATTAAAGCCAATAAATGCGCAGAAGATTTACGAATCGTTTGTAGATATAAATTTTGTTCATTACTGAGGTTGCCTTGGCGCAGTAAAAGATGAATAAAGCCATCAATACTGTTCAGCGGTGTGCGCAGTTCATGGGAAATATTGGCCAAAAACACTGATTTTGATTGGTTGGCTTGAATTGCTTGGTCACGTGCTTGACGGTAGGTAATATTTTGTACTTCTAAAGTATCAAGCGTGCGTCTTAAGTCATCTTCCGTTTGTTCGGTATGTTCACGTAGCTCTAAGAAACTGAAATGTAAGCGTTTAACCACATTGGCTATATCACGCTGTAATAACCGGAGTTCTCCAGTACTGTTAATGATCATGTGCTGATCTAGAGTGTCGGCATTTAAACGTTGTAACTGCATGCGAATTTCGTACATTGGTGCGATCCAACGACGTGAATAAAAATTCAAACACAGCAAAAGTAATAAGAGTGTCAATAAACCTGTTGCAATCAACACAATTAACACGCGATAGCGGGCAATTTGCAGCGGTTGATTGTCCAGTTCAATGCTTAACCATGCTGGGGTCTGAGTTGAATCTGAAATTTTCAGGGCATAAATATGGTTACCCTGATGTGCAATCGGTCCAATAAAAGATGCTTTACTGTCAAAAGCAGGCCAAATATCTTGATCTTGAAAGCCGATGCTCAGGCGGTTGTTGCCTTTAAGATCTAAAATCGCGGCACGAATCAAATGTTTTTCGTTCAACATGCTTTGCATGGCATTACGAGCTTGATCAAACTGCCAAGGGTAATGATTCAGCAAATCAATCGCAGATTCTGACGTGGGTTGATAGCGTGTCAGAATCGCGACAGCCATTTGTTTTTGTTGTGCTTTGGCTGCATTGGAGGTTTCTGTTATTACCAACATCGCACCGACACAAGCCAAAATGGTGATCGGCACGAAAATAAGTGCAATCAACTGACCATAGGCATGATTTAAGTGTAGGCGTTTAAAAAGCTTTTTGTTGATATTTGACATGGTTTAAGCAGTTTATTCCTTATGCCCCGAATATTAGCATGGATTATTTAAAACTGATTGTGCTTTAATCACTTTCGCGAAAAAGCGAGGCAAATGGGTGCAGGCAAAGGCATTTTTTCATACAATAGGCGCACCTCGATATAGGTGTGAATAATGAGTAATACAACCCCTGATTTTCAAGCAGACGATTTTTTATTAGACCATTACGTCGGCAACACGCCGTTAGTGCGTTTACAGCGTCTGGCAAGTCATACTCAAGCAACAGTATTAGCCAAGTTAGAAGGCAATAACCCAGCGGGTTCGGTCAAAGATCGCCCTGCATATAACATGATTATGCAAGCGGAAAAGCGTGGTCAGATTAAACCGGGTGATACGTTGATTGAAGCGACGAGCGGAAACACAGGGATTGCTTTAGCTATGGTTGCAGCAATGCGTGGCTATAAAATGACCTTGATCATGCCTGCAAGTTCTAGCCAAGAGCGTAAAGATGCCATGCGTGCCTACGGTGCTGAACTGATCGAATCTGAAAACATGGAAGAAGCACGTGATCTTGCCCTTCAAATGGAAAAAGACGGCAAAGGTTTAGTCCTAAACCAGTTTGGTAACCCGGACAATGTGGAAGCACATTACCTCACTACGGGGCCTGAGATTTGGAAACAAACAGGCGGTAAAATTACACATTTCGTCAGCTCAATGGGAACCACTGGGACCATTATGGGGATTTCGAAATATTTAAAAGAACAAAATCCGGATATTCAAATTGTCGGTTTACAACCGTCTGAAGGCTCAAATATTGCTGGTATTCGCCGTTGGCCACAAGAATATCTTCCTACGATTTTTGACCCTTCACGTGTTGATCGCATTATGGATATTCCGCAAATTGAAGCGGAAAAAACGGCTCGTCGTTTAGCACGTACAGAAGGTATCAGTGCAGGTACCTCATCGGGTGGTGCGGTATGGGCTTCAGTTAAATTGGCTGAAGAAAATCCGGATGCCGTGATTGTTTGCATCGTATGTGACCGTGGTGACCGCTACTTGTCTACTGGTCTATTCTCTGTTGTTGATCCTGAATAATTACAGTGGCCGATCGGCACTGGTGAGTACTTATGCGTTTACCTGTTTTAATTTTTGATATCGAAACACTGACAGATTTGAAGTCAGGTGCGCATTTGTATGGACTGGATCTGCCTGAGGTGGATTTAGATGCAGCGCTGACTAAACTGCGTCGCCAAGAGGCGGGCACGGATTTTCAGCGTTTGGCCTTGCATGAAATTGTCTGTATCTCTGGACTATGGATTGATGAAAAGGGCATGAAGTTGTTTTCATTTAGCCGTGAAGACAATAGCGAAGCGGAAATTTTAAAAAAATTCGTTTCTATTTTTGAAAAGCGTCATCCGACCTTGGTCAGTTGGAACGGTTCGCAGTTTGATTTGCCTGTAATTTTGTTCCGTGCCATGTATCACGGACTATCTGCACCAAGTTTGTTCGATCAGGGCGAGATTGATACGCAAAAGCGCTATAATAACTACCAGAATCGTTATCATCATCGTCATGTAGATTTGATGGATGTCATGGCCATGTTCCATGGTCGTCATTTTCAAAAACTTGACGATGCAGCACATTTACTCGGTTTCCCCGGTAAACGTGGTGATGGTGGCTACCATGTGCCTGAATATGTACGCGAACAACAGTGGACGGAACTGACCAGCTACTGTGAAGGTGATGTGCTCAATACATGGTTGATTTATTTACGCTGGCTGTTGCTGAAAGGACAGTTATTGTTAAATGATCATCAGCACCTGATTCAAAGTACGATTCAATATTTACAAACTCAGCCGCAACACGCTGACTTTTTATCGGTATGGCAGCAAACCTCGCAGCGCACCGAATTCACCCAATCTGATTTCCTATCTTCCACACATTAGGTACGCATGAAACACAAAGCCAAACCCCAAAAAGCCCAACAACCCATTTATACATTTCAGGTTGAATCGCTTTCACATGAGGGGCGAGGCATAGCGCACTTTGGGACGCATCCAGATCATCCTGCAGAAAAACACGGTAAGAAAGTCTTTATCCGTTATGCCTTGCCGGGTGAAACCGTGCGTGCGCGTATTACCAATGTCGTTAAGCGCCTTGAAGAAGCAGACAGTCTGGAGTTGCTGAGTGAAGAGTCTACACTACGAGTAAAACCGGCCTGCCCACATTATGGGGTCTGCGGTGGTTGTAGCATGCAACATATCCATCCCGACGAGCAAATTCGTTTAAAACAAGATGTTTTACAATCACATTTGCAACATTTTGCTGGGATACAACCTGATCAATGGTTAGCTCCTTTACGTTCATTGCGTGAAGATTACCGTCGCAAAGCACGTATTGGTGTGCGTTACCTATCTGCAAAAGATAAGCTTGTGGTTGGCTTTCGTGAAAGCCAGTCAAATAAACTGACTTCGATTGACCGTTGTATGGTGTTGGATCGTGAGTTTGGCTCCATCACCACACTCAAACAATTGTTACAAAGTCTGCAAGGTAAAGCAGATATTGGGCATATGGAACTGGCCATGGGAGATCAAGAAATTGCCCTCCTAATTCGTCATACGGCGGAACTTTGCGCGGAAGATGTCAACCAATTAGTAAAATTTGCGTTACATAAAGAGTGGCAACTGTACTTACAACCTGAAGGGCCAGACAGCTTACATCGTGTGGATCATCCCGATGCACCGATGCGTCTGCACTATGGTCTAAGTGACTTTGCTGTGGAATTTGGCTTTAATCCTCAGGACTTCACACAAGTGAATTCCACGATTAATCCGCAAATGGTGAAACTGGCATGTGAATTGCTTCAGTTACAACAAGGTGAGCGAGTTCTAGATCTGTTTTGTGGCTTAGGAAACTTTTCTTTACCACTTGCTCAATGTGTGGGTTCAACGGGTCAAGTCATTGCAGTTGAAGGGAGTGAAGAAATGGTTCAGCGTGGTGCAGAAAATGCACAAAACAATGGCCTTTCGCAACTGAAATTTTATTCACAAGATTTAACAAAAGATTTTTCGCATCATTCTTGGGCAAAACAAGGATTTGATGCATTATTGATAGACCCACCACGTTCTGGTGCAGAAGAAATAATGCGTTATGTGCCCAAATTTTGTGCAAAAAGAATCGTTTATGTGTCATGTAATCCTGCAACACTAGCACGCGATGCTGGAATGCTGGTACAACAAGGCTACCGTTTGAAAAAAGCGGGTGTCATGGACATGTTTACCCATACAGGGCATGTCGAATCGATTGCTTTGTTCGAAAAAGAAAATCAGATAAACGATTAAAAGTTATGAAGCGTAGAAAACTAGGAGTAGGGTATGGTCACAGTACGTGAACAATTACCTGGACGTCTCAATGAGCTGTCTCAGGAAACGACTGTAGAACATGCCGAGCAAGCACAGCATGATTTAGCTGAATGGCTAGAGCGTGTGAGTGGCATGTTTGACGGGGCTCCTCTAAAGCAACTCGAAGAAGTTGCACATCTGACCTTACAGAATGAACTTGAAACAACGGTCAACCATCGCTCGAATACCTTCTATACGGGTATTGAAATGGCGGATATTCTTGCTCATCTGTATGCGGATGAAGATACGTTATCAGCAGCTATGCTGTATCGAAGTGTTCGTGAAGGCGTAACCAGTTTAGAAGAAGTCCAAAGCAAATTTGGCGATCAAGTGCATGCTTTGGTGAAAGGCACGCTTGCTATGGGTAAGTTGTCTGACCTGATTGAGCAAAATAAACGTCTAGAAGATCATTTTAATAATAACCAGCGTGAACATTTGACCGGCATTTATAAAATGCTGATTTCGGTGACCGAAGATGTTCGTGTTGTATTAATCAAACTTTCTGAACGTACCTATGCATTACGTGAGCTAGCGCACTCAACCAAAGAGCGACAAGAGCGTGTCGCACGAGAAATTTTAACCATTTATTCGCCGCTCGCGCACCGTTTAGGGATTGCACAGCTTAAGTGGGAGCTTGAAGATCTTGCTTTCCGTTATCTAGCACCTGAACGCTATAAAGAAATTGCCTCTTTACTGAATGAAAAACGTTTAGAGCGTGAGCAATATATTCAGTTCGTGACAGAAAAGTTGCGTAAAGAACTATTAGATCATGGCATTGAGGCCGAGATTAATGGTCGGGTGAAACACATTTATTCGATTTATCGAAAAATGAAGAGTAAGAACCTGAGCTTTGATCAGCTTTATGACATTCGAGCAGTTCGCGTTTTGGTGGATAATGTACCTGAGTGTTATCACACACTAGGGATCGTTCATCAGATTTGGCGTCATATTCCGCATCAGTTCGATGATTATATTACTAACCCGAAAGCCAATGGTTATCGCTCACTGCATACGGCCGTGATTGCAGAGAACAAATCTTTAGAAGTGCAAATTCGTACGCATAATATGCACGAAGAAGCTGAGCTCGGGGTGTGTTCGCACTTTAACTATAAAGAAGGTTCTAAAACCACAGATTATTCATTTAATCATCGCTTACATTCTTTGCGTGCAGTGCTTGAACATTATCAAGAACGAAATGATGCTAGCGCCCATAAAGAAGATGAGGCTTCTGAAAACTTCGAACAAATCCAAGAGTTTGAAGATTTTGAGAAAATCTATGTGTTCAGTCGTGATGGTGATATCAAAGAATTACCACGCGGTTCAACTGTGCTCGACTTTGCCTATCATGTGCATACTGAAGTGGGCAACAAATGCTATGCAGCACGAGTAAACCAACGTTATGTACCTTTAACCTATACCCTAAAAACTGGGGAACAGGTCGAGATTTTAACCAAGAAAGATCGAGAACCAAACCGAGATTGGTTGGTAAACTCGTTGGGTTATATCAAGACGGCTCGTGCACGTGATAAGTTGCGTCATTGGTTCCGTCAGCAAGACCGTAGTAAAAACTTGGAAGTGGGACGTGAGATTCTGAATAAAGAATTGTCACGTTTGGCGATTCACCCGAAAAGTATCGATTTGAATGATTACTGCAATCATTTTAATGTGAAATTGGGTGAAGATATATTGATTGGCTTGGTGAGTGGTGACATTAGCTTGCATGCTTTAATCAATCAGGTTAACCGTCATATGCACCTCGATCAGGATGAACCTGAACTGGTGTTAAAACCAACCTTGAACCCACGTGCAAGTCATACGCTTTCGGCGCATGGTATTTTGATTGATGGTTTGGACAATGTAGAACTACACATTGCTCAGTGTTGTCAGCCTGTGCATGGTGAATCGATTGCTGGTTATATCACCCTGAATCGTGGCGTAAGTATCCATAAGGTCGCATGTCCGGATTATATCCGTATGATTGGGCAAGAGCCTGAACGTGCGGTTGAAGCGGATTGGGAAATGCAGCCAACTCGTGGTCAAAGTGTGCAAATCGTGGTGGAAGCTTATGACCGTCGTGGTTTGCTTAAAGATCTGACTCAAGTGATTTTCTCAGACCAAATCAATATTCGTCAGGTGAATACCATTTCCGAGAGTGATGGTATTGCCAATATGAAGCTGTTGATTGAAGTGAAAGGCTTGGCGCAGTTGTCGAAACTGTTGGCACGTTTAGAGCAACAACCAGGCATTATTAGCGCACGTCGATTGGTACAAGGTAGCTAAAAATAAAGTTGTATAAAAAACCCGCTGCGCGCGGGTTTTTTTATTATATTGGGGGAGAGAAATTATAAAATTGAGTGCTTATGCTGCCTTCAGAGCTTTTTGAAAAGCGTCGACAGAATTTAACACGAGCTATCGATCATTGGGTGTCAATTGGCCCTTTTAAAAATGGTAAAGCCGTATGTGAACATTTTGGCTTATCAGTTCCTTTAATTTCCCAATTATTAAATAGTCATCGGCAGATTGGAGAGAAATTTGCACGTGAGTTAGAGACACAATTGGAACTCATAAAGGGAAGTTTGGATCATGAAGTTCAATTTATAGAACAAGCCAAAAGTACTACAGAGCAACCAAACTTAGTCCTTTTTGAAATGCAGGTAGTTGAGACACAGGCATTTTCGTTAAAACTGATTTCAAATGATTCATCTCAATATTCAGCATTATTTAAAAACATTCAAGACTTGTATTTGATTCGCATCACAGCATCGTATTATACCCCTGTATTACAAGAGGGTTGGCTTGTGGTCTGTGATGAACGGCGAGGGGTAGAGAGATCGGATCTAGCCTGTGTATATTTGCGAAATGGCTTAAATTTAATTTTAAACGCGATACAGCAAACAGATGATACATGGCAATTTGCAAGTCTAGATCAAAAACGACAGGTAGAATTCCTGCAATCCGATATTAAAAAGTTACATCCTATTATTGCGATTTTGCCTAGCTCATTTATTTAAGGTAGTCGCATAAAAAAACCCATCCGAAGATGGGTTTTGATCTGAACTATAAGTTGAAAAGCTTAAGGAATCTCTTCTTCTTCAAATTCAGGCTTCACTTGTACAATGAAGTCTTGACGGTTCAGGCCACGCCATAACGCGAAGGCTGTACCAATGTAGATTGATGAATATGTACCCACAAATACACCAACAAACATTGCAACAGAGAACCATTTCAGACCATCACCGCCCAGTACCATCATCGCTACAACAACCAGTAATAGTGTCATTGAGGTATGAATGGTACGGCGAAGTGTTTCAGTTAATGCACTGTTGACAACTTCGAGAGGCTCAGCACCACGAATCTTACGGAAGTTTTCACGAATACGGTCAGATACAACGATGTTATCGTTGAGCGAGAAACCGATAATCGCGAGTAGCGCAGCCAAAACTGTTAAGTCAAACGGCCACTGCATCATGGCAAAGATACCAATGGTCACCACGATATCGTGGAATAAAGACAGTACAGCACCTATCGCAAGTTTGAATTCAAAGCGAATAGTGACATAAACCAGCATGAGCAGTAGGGCAAGACCTACAGCGCCAGCAGAACGCACGTAGAGTTCATTACCGACTTGACCGCCAACCACATCAACTTTATGTACTTCTGCTTTATTGCCCGGCAATTGAGCAGCAGTCGTAATGGCTTTGGTTAGGTCTTCAGCTTCAATGTCTTTTTGAACTGGCATACGAACCATCAGGTCGCGGTCAGATCCTAAGGTTTGTACCACAGGGTCTTTAAAACCAGCTTTTGTCAGCGCTGAGCTCACATCGGTAGATTTTACTGGTTGACTATAGTTCAACTCTGCTGCCACACCGCCAGTAAAGTCCAAACCGAGGTTTAGACCTTTGGTGCAAATAAAAAAGATACTTGCGAGCGTTAAAATAATCGATATCAAGGCTGCCGGTTTGGCAATCTTCATAAACGGAATAATGCGCTCGTTGTCAGGACGGCCGTATTGTTTCGGTTGAGTATTTTCAGTCATCTTAGATCTCCTAAATGCTCAACTTCTTCAGGTTACGTTTTTTACCATAAATGATTTGTACGATTGCACGTGTCACAGTAATTGCTGTGAACATTGAGCAGACAATACCAATCATTAGGGTAACCGCGAAGCCTTTAATTGGGCCTGTACCAATTGCGAACAGAATGAAAGCAACCAAGAATGTGGTTAAGTTGGAGTCAAAGATGGTGTTATACGCACGATCATAACCCGCAACAATCGCCTGTTTCGGCGAGGCACCCCATTTAATTTCCTCTCGTATCCGCTCACAGATCAGTACGTTGGCATCGACCGCCATACCAATGGTAATTACGATACCTGCAATACCCGGAAGGGTGAGGGACGCGCCAATCCAAGACATGATGGTTAAAATCATGGCAAGGTTAACCACGAGTGCAAAGTTGGCAATCAAACCGAACACACGGAAGAAGACGACCATCCAAATCGCAACCAATAAGAAACCGATTTGAGTTGATAATACGCCTTTGTCGATGTTTTCTTGACCGAGACTCGGACCAATCACACGTTCTTCCACGAAGTACATTGGCGCTGCCAAAGCACCTGCACGTAACATCAATGCAAGTTCAGATGCTTCTTGAGGTGAATCTAGACCGGTAATACGGAACTGAGAACCCAATACAGCTTGAATAGTTGCCGCATTGATGACTACAGATTCGGTATAAGGTGTACGAACTTCAGTTTGTGTACCTGTTGCAGGATCTGCAACATAACTAATTTTTTGTTTGTTCTCGATGAACAAAACAGCCATTCGTTTGCCTACAGCATTACGAGTAGCTTCAGACATCAACTTACCGCCCGCAGTATCTAAAGTAATATTTACTTCAGCACCACCTGTATCTTGGCTAAAGCCTGATGACGCATTTTGTACACGTTCACCTGTTAAGATACGGTTACGGTTAAGCAATAATTGACGACCGCTGTCCAAAGATTCATAAGCAAATGCTTCTGTACCTGGCGGTAATGAGCCTTTTGCTTGACCTGTGTAAGGATCGATATATTGATCATTTAAGTCAGAAACTAAGCGGAACTCAAGGTTTGCAGTACGACCAAGTACACGTTTTGCTTCAGCAGTATCTTGTACACCCGGTAATTCAACCACAATACGGTTGCTACCTTGGGTTTGTACCAATGCTTCCGCTACACCTAACTCGTTAATACGGTTACGTAAAGTCGTTAAGTTTTGGTTGACAGCATAAGACTGAATTTCTTGTTTACGTGTATCTGTGTAGCTTAAACGCAGTGTTGAACCTTCAGTTGTTGCAACCGCTTGTTGAGTATATTCATTGCCGTTACGACGAAGGAAATCCATAGCTGCAGAACGGTCATCATTATTTGCAAATTGCATCGTAATGGTGTTGTTGTTCAAAGATAAGCTATTGAATTTTAATTTATTGTCGCGAAGTTGGCGACGTAAGTCAGCCGCAGACGTTTCCATACGTTGTGAAATGGCTTTATCCATATCCACTTCGAGTAGGAAATGTACACCACCACGTAAATCCAGACCCAGCTTCATTGGTTTAGCACCAATTTTTTGTAGCCATTCTGGCGTAGTAGGCGCAAGGTTCAGTGCGACGACATAATTTTCACCGAGCCCACGACGCAGTGCTTCTTTTGCTTTTAATTGTTGTTCGCTCGAATCAACACGTAATAAAGCGGCATTATTGGTGAAGCTATTGTCATGGCTGGCAATATTTTCAGATTTTAAAATCTGCTCTGCTTTTTGTACGATGCTTTGGTCAATCTGGGTACCGGCTTTGGCACCTGAAATTTGAACAGCAGGTTCATCAGGATACAAACTTGGCAGGGCATATAATGTACTGATGACTAGTACCACTAGAATCAGTAGATATTTCCATGCTGGGTAACGCATTCGTTTTCTTCTTAAAATGAAAAAAGCCGTGCGGGTGCACGACTTATTTTTTGATTAAAGGTTATTTAGAGTGCCTTCAGGCAGAACTGAAATCACACTTGCGCGTTGTACTTTTACTTCTACGCCACGGTTCAGTTCAACAACTGCAAAATCACCTTCGATTTTTGTGATTTTACCCATTAAACCGCCCGCAAAAACAACTTCACTACCAACACCTAGGCTTTCAATTAGTGCACGATGTTCTTTTGCACGTTTTGATTGAGGGCGCCAGATCAAGAAGTAGAAGATTGCGACAAATACCGCAATCATCAACAGGTTTGCCATCATGCTTGGTTGCTGTGCAGCTTCACCTGCCGCGTGAGCAGTAGAAATAAAAAGGCTCATTTCATTTTCCTAAACTAAAAAAACTGGTTATCAATACTTTGATAAATAAATTGGACTTGTTCAGCAATTTACCTTGTCTTTTTCTTCAGCGCAAATACTGAAAGAATTAATCTTGAGGACAAGGTGGCACTTCCATGCCGCGACGACGATAAAAGTCTTCAACAAACTCATCAAAAGTGCCATGATCGAGAGCATCACGCATCGCTTCAGTTAGACGTAGGTAATAACGTAAGTTATGAATAGTACCGAGCATCGAACCGAGCATTTCGCCGCATTTCTCAAGATGGAAGAGATAAGATTTGGTGAAATTTGTACAGGTATAACAGTCGCAATGTGGGTCAAGCGGACTTTGATCATGACGATATTTGGCATTGCGAATACGCACTAAACCGTCAGTCACAAAATAATGACCATTACGTGCATTTCGTGTTGGCATTACACAGTCAAACATATCGACACCGCGACGAACTGCTTCTACGATATCTTCTGGTTTACCGACACCCATCAAGTAACGTGGTTTATCCGCAGGCATTTTCTCTGGAAGATAATCCAATACTTTGATCATTTCTTCTTTAGGTTCGCCAACAGACAAGCCACCAATGGCATAACCATCAAAATCAATTTCTTTCAGACCATTTAAAGATTCATCACGTAAATCTTCATACATGCCGCCTTGGATAATACCAAATAGTGCATTACGGTTTTTCAGCACGTCATGATGTTGAGTCTTACAACGTTTCGCCCAACGCAATGAAAGCTGCAGTGATTTTTGCGCTTCTTCATGTGTCGCAGGATAAGGCGTACATTCATCAAAAATCATAACGATGTCTGAATTCAGTGTGTGCTGAATATCCATCGAAATTTCAGGAGATAAAAAGACTTTAGAGCCATCAATCGGAGAGCGGAAAGTCACGCCCTCTTCTTTAATTTTTCGCATAGCGCCAAGACTGAAGACTTGGAAACCGCCTGAATCTGTCAAAATCGGGTTATTCCATTTCATGAATTGGTGTAAACCACCATGTTCACGAATGACATCTAGGCCTGGGCGAAGATATAAATGGAAGGTATTGCCCAAAATAACTTGGGATTTAATTTCTTTAATGTCACGTGGGAGCATGCCTTTTACAGTACCGTAAGTACCGACAGGCATGAACATAGGTGTTTCAACAACACCATGTTCAAGGGTTAAACGGCCGCGACGAGCACGGCCCGATTGCGCCAATTTTTCAAACTTCATACAAGGTCCAGATCAAGGCGAAAAAACAGTTCGCTGATGGTAAGAGTGCTAAAAGTGCTCTATTTTCCTTGATTCTGCGGTTAAACGCTAGCTTTGTCGGGTGTTAAGTCTGTAAATTTATAGATTGCGTCTTGTGACAAGGCTTCATCTGAACTCTTGGCATTAAAATAGAACTGGTTAATTCGCTGCAAAATTTCTTCTTTTTCCATCGCAAATGTGCCTTTCGGGTCCGATGTCATGGCCACGATACTGTCAATAAGCTTTTGAATATAAGGATTCGTGGTTGCATAGCTTTTTTCTAAGCTTAAAAGATAGACTTCATTAGCTACATGTAAATAGTTATAAGGTTGTATTTCAACGATTTGTGCTAAATCAATCAGCAGGTCTTTATCATACTGAGACAGCTTCATACGCTTGGGTAAACTGTCGAGCTTGAGGGGGTGTTTGGATTTGAGAAAATCGTCAAGTTGTGTACTTGGAGGATTTAAAACCTGAGCTGAATAAATTTCTATTTCGGGCTGTGTCGGGACCGTGATAAAAAACAGAATATTGTCCAGTTCTATGCCGTAGGACTGAACCAAGTCGAATTTTGTTTGTTGTATGGCATTGAGCAAGATTGAAAGATGGTTAGCCGATTCAGACTTTATCGTAATTTTTATAGAAGATGGATCAAGGTTTAAATGGCCCACTTCATTTACAGATGTCAGTTTAAACTGCGCCAAGTCTTGACTTAAAGCCAGTAGGCTACGATAGCGCCATTTCGACACATTCCATCGATCATGCGCTGCAAGATATTGAGCAGAATCTTCATCTTCGGCAAAAATACTACGCTGCGTAGAGACTGCGATATAGTCCATGGAAAAATAGGGATTGAACACCAACGTACATGCGTAAATATGGTCGTCTTGGTGCTGCTCATAGAGTTTGAAAAACGCCTGAATCAGCACATTTTTCAGTGCATTAATTTGATTTTGCATATTTTATTTTTCTTTCTAGTTTTGGAGGTGCTTGATCACCTCATCATTATTTTTTTACTTTTGTGCATTAAAGCCCGAACTTAAAAGTTCGGACGATAATCAAAATTTTGGCTGGCAGCTTGATCGCGGAAAGGGCGAACCGCTTTTTTACTCAGCAATAGCGTATTAATAATATTGTTAGGAAACACTTGAATGTGGTTGTTGAACAACTCGACGTTGCGGTTAAAAATAGTAATCGCCGCACCGACATTTTCGTTTTGTTCTTCAATTTCATTCATCATTTTCAGATAAATATCATTGGCTTTGAGCTCAGGATAGTTTTCAACCACAACATTCAGACTGCGCATCAGATCTTGATTTAAGGCTTCGATACGCTGTAATTGGCTGACATCGGTACTGTTTACGTTCAAATTCATAATATTTTGACGGAGTTCAGTGACTTTTGCCAAAGTCCCTTGTTCAAAATTGGAATATTGCTCCACCAAAGGCTGTAATCCATCTAAAATTTTGATTTTTTGACGTTCATAACTGGCTACATCTGACCATGCACGAATGGTTGCATTGTGATGTCGGACAATGTTGTTGCGAATCATGATTGCACCAATCACCAATGCAATGATGATTAAAACAAAGATCAAAAGCCCCATAAAATTTTATCCTCAAGATAAAAGGTCGTAATTTAAAACATTATTGTATGAAATCTATTTTAAAAACTGCGTTAAATCGTTTTTCAAATTTTCTAAAGCATTTAATTTAAAGGTTCTGAGATGTCCACGCAATGCCGAAACATCCTGAATTCGTTTTGCTTTACTACTGACTTTAAATAAATCTGTAGAGCCAAGATAGCACATTACTCGGTGGCTCGGATGAAATAGCAGATCACCTTCACGGTTTTGAAAAAAATCCGCTAGTCGGAGGACAAAGCCCGGGCTGAGCAATTTAGCGATTTCCATTTGGTTCTCGCCATAAAACTTTAATTTTTGATTGGTTTGAATGTCACTGCTGTGCCAAGGAAAACTATAGGGATAGCCAAAGTTTTTGCCTGTTGCAGATACGGCTAGTCCATGGATGCCAATATCAAAAACAAATACGCCCCACAGGTCTTTATGAATTTCTTTAACCGTGACTTCATCACCGTCTTTGTCACGTACTTTCAGTTCATTCACATAGTGATAATGAAAGACCATGACCTGATGCTGTTGCTGATTTTCATCTTCCCAAACAGTGCTCGCGAAGGTCTGAATATCATTCGAAAGGCTGCCTTGTTTAAACACGGGGAACATACGTTTAAGATTGCCAATAAATTGTAGATTATTCAGTGGCATCGAAATGTATTGAGGCTGTCGGTTAAAAGCCAATTGGTATTTTTTTGCGATGCATTCGGTTTCCAAAAACGCAATAACATCTTCGAGCGGGTCATCTTTTTCATAGCTAATATAAGCCCAGAACACCATGGCCAACCCCGCAGCAAAGCAAAGCTGTGCCCAGCCATGATCGGGCTGAATCACGATGAACAGCATGAAGCCGATACCCAACGCAGCTAAAGCTAGGGGGAGTAAATTTTCAAATTTGAGTGTAATGGGAGCATTCCATGGATGCAGTCCATCGAGGAGCTCTTGGTGTGTTTTGGCGTTTCGGCCTATATCCCAGAGCCGAGCGATATTCTGAAAAACCACAGCATTCTTTTTTCGACGAATATGGATGGAGTGCTTTACAGAATCTATCGGCATAGGGATGATTTCGGCGTAATTTTATTTGTGGTTAATATTATCAATTAACATCGCATCACCATAACTAAAGAAGCGATATTGGCTCTCGACGGCATGGTGATAGGCATTCAAAATATTATCTCGACTGGACAACGCTGACACTAACATCAGCAAGGTAGATTCAGGTAAATGGAAGTTGGTAATTAAACGATCGACTACTTTGAACTCATAACCTGGGTAGATAAAGATCTGTGTATCACCAGTCCAACCCTTGAGTTCGCCGCCATTGGCTTGAGCTGCACTTTCAGTCGCGCGAGTCGCTGTAGTACCGACAGCAATGACTTTATTGCCACGTGCTTTTGTTTCACGGATTAAAGCCATAGATTCTTCTGATACGTCACACCATTCGCTGTGCATGATGTGATTTTCAATGTCATTGGTACGTACGGGTAAGAATGTACCTGCACCCACATGCAAAGTGACAAAGGTTTTATTCACACCTTTGTCCGCCAATTTTTTGAGTAGCGCTTCATCAAAATGTAAGCTTGCTGTTGGTGCTGCAACTGAAGCCAATTTGGTCGGATCGTTAAAAACAGTTTGGTAACGTTCGGTATCAATCGCTTCTGCTTCACGGTTAAAGTAAGGCGGAATCGGTAAAGCACCGTATAAATCTAAAACTTGTAAAATAGGCTGTGAAAATTCCACAACAAATAAGTTTTCATGACGGCCTTGAACGGTCACTTTAACTTCGTCTGGACCAATAAATAATTCTGCACCTTCTTTAGGCGTATTACTGGCTTTAATGTGGCAATGTGCGGTTTTTGGGTCAAGAATACGTTCAACTAAGACTTCAACTGCACCGCCAGTTGCTCGTTTGCCTTTTAAGCGGGCTTTCATCACTTTGGTATCGTTTAGTACCAATAAGTCACCTTCATTGAGCAAGTCTAAAATGTCAGTGAAATGATGGTCGTGATATTCACCATTGAGATCGAGATGGAGCAGGCGTGATGCACTACGTGTTTCAAGCGGATAGCGGGCAATGAGTTCGTCAGGGAGATTGAAGTTAAAGTCAGAAAGTTGCATGTTAAAAAATCTGAAAAGGGGATAATGAAATTTGGCTTAGTATAAGCTTTTTTGAGTTTTAACGCTGAAATTGATGGATTATCCATCTAAAAATTCTTATACGGTTTATTTTTAATCAAATGAGAACATGATGCGTTGACAAGTTTTTGAAACAGTTTATTATACGTTTCAACACCTTCCCGAGGTGGTGAAATTGGTAGACGCGGTGGATTCAAAATCCACTATCAGAGATGATGTGTCGGTTCGAGTCCGACCCTCGGGACCAAAATTCTAAAAGACCCCAAGCTTATTAAGACTTGGGGTTTTTTATTGTCTGAAGGAAATTAAAAATAAGATATTTGGTAATTATGCTCTAAAGCTTTTGGATAACTTATAAATGATTTGAGAAATAAATTTTTAATAAAAAATAGGGGTGTATATGTCAGCAAATTTAAATGCAGAACTAAACTTGAATCAATTTGCATTATAATTATTGGAAAGTATTTATGGGTTGGAATTTATTTGTGTACTTATTTTTCTTGTGGTGATGGTCTCTAGTATTTAATTTCTTGCTAAATCTGGCGTGATTTCAGGGTTAAGAGATTATAGTGATTACAAGCGGCGAAAAAAGAATGAATATATTGATGAACAAGAAAATCTTCTCAAGGAAGATACTTTAACTGAGTTTTCTAATGAGTTGAAATATCATTTGAAAGTCGCAAAGTTAGCAAATTATTTAAATGTTAAAAATAAAAATAAAAATAAAAATAAAAATAAAAATAAAGATATAGATTTGCTTAAATACATTTTGTCTTGCTGTGATAAAGATAGGGCCGTTAGATTATATAAAAGGGGGCAGGAGTATTTGGAAAAAGATGAAGTAAGTCGTAAATATGAGCTGAAGAAAAAATATACAAAGAATAAGATAAAATGGTATGGGTATTGCGGGACGATTTTATATTTTTTCATTAATGCTATTGGTTGTGCTCCATATATTGTTATTACTTATATTAGTTTTGTTTATAGTGAGAGTATCTCAACGTTACCTAGTGAATTGAATTACCTTTTAATTTGTTTTTTATGACATTTTTTATCATTTCAATGTTTGTTTGATGGCATTTCCTAAAACCTGAAGCAGCTAAGAATTTCTTGGAATTAGAGAAAATTAATCTCAGTTCCTAAAAAAAGGTTTATTCAGGGATAAAAAAACCAGCGCTTTCGCGCTGGTTTTTTACATCACTAACTCGCGTTAGTTTTGCATCAACTTATTGAGCAGCCTCAAGAGCAGCATTTAAAGTTGCGCTTGGACGCATTACAGCATTTACTTTTGCTGTATCTACAGCGTAGTAACCACCGATGTCCGCGGCTTTACCTTGAACTTCAGCAAGTTCTGCAACGATTTTTTCTTCGTTTTCAGCAAGTGCTTGAGCAAGAGGAGCGAATTTCGCTTTAAGCTCTGCATCTTCGTCTTGCGCAGCAAGTTCTTCAGCCCAGTATTTAGCAAGGTAGAAGTGGCTGCCACGGTTGTCAAGTTCGCCAGTACGACGTGATGGAGACTTGTCATTGTCAAGCAATTTACCAGTCGCAGCATCAAGTGTATTTGCAAGAAGTTTAGCTTTCGCGTTGTCTTCTTTAATGCCCATTTCTTCTAGAGAAACCGCAAGAGCCAAGAACTCACCTAAAGAATCCCAACGTAAGTGGTTTTCTTCAACAAGCTGTTGTACGTGTTTAGGAGCAGAACCACCGGCACCAGTTTCGTACATGCCGCCACCTGCCATTAAAGGCACGATAGAAAGCATTTTCGCAGAAGTACCAAGCTCCATGATTGGGAACAAGTCAGTGAGGTAGTCACGTAAAATGTTACCAGTTACAGAAATTGTATCTAGGCCGCGAGCAACACGTTCAAGTGTGTAACGCATCGCACGTACTTGAGACATGATTTGAATGTCTAAACCAGTAGTGTCGTGGTCTTTCAAGTAAGTTTGAACTTTCTTGATGAGTTCGTTTTCGTGTGGACGGTATGGGTCAAGCCAGAAGATCGCAGGCATGCCAGAGTTACGTGCACGAGTTACTGCAAGTTTCACCCAGTCGCGGATCGGAGCGTCTTTCACTTGACACATACGCCAGATGTCGCCTTCTTCCACGTTTTGAGACATCAACACTTCACCTGTTTCAAGGTCAGTGATGTTTGCAATACCTGCTTCAGGAATTTCGAAAGTCTTGTCGTGTGAACCGTATTCTTCAGCTTTTTGCGCCATCAAACCAACGTTAGGTACAGTACCCATAGTGCGTGGGTCAAAGTTACCATTCCATTTACAGAAATTGATCATTTCTTGGTAGATACGCGCGAAAGTAGATTCAGGCATTACAGCTTTACAGTCGTACTGTTTGCCGTCAGCACCCCACATTTTACCGCCACCACGGATCATTGCAGGCATAGATGCATCTACAATTACGTCATTAGGTGAGTGGAAGTTAGTGATACCTTTTGCAGAATCAACCATTGCAAGTGCAGGACGGTGTTCTTGGCAAGCATGTAAGTCAGCAATGATTTCTTCACGAAGAGAAGTCGGAAGAGTTTCAATTTTTTCGTAAAGACCAGACATACCGTTGTTGATGTTAATACCTAACTCATCAAACAATTTGCCGTGTTTTTCGAATGCATCTTTGTAGTAAATCTTCACACAGTGACCGAAAACGATTGGGTGAGACACCTTCATCATGGTCGCTTTTACGTGTAGAGAGAACAAAATGCCTGCTTCTTTACAATCATCTAATTCTTTTTCATAGAAGTCGCAAAGTGCTTTTTTGCTCATGAACATTGAGTCGATGATTTCGCCGTCTTGAAGCGCAACTTTAGGCTTAAGAACAACAGTTTCACCAGACTTAGTGATCAATTCCATTTTTACATTGCGAGCGCGGTCTAAAGTCATAGACTTTTCGCCGTGGTAGAAGTCACCTTCATCCATGTGAGAAACGTGAGTTTGTGACCACTGCTTCCATTCGCTCATAGAGTGCGGATGTTTCTTCGCGTAATTTTTTACTGCAGTAGGCGCACGACGGTCAGAGTTACCTTCACGAAGTACAGGATTTACAGCAGAACCTAGGCATTTGCTATAACGTGCCTTGATTTCTTTTTCTTCCTCAGTCGCTGGGTTTTCTGGGTAGTTCGGAATTGCAAAACCTTTAGACTGTAATTCTTTAATGCAAGCAGTTAATTGGCCAACTGAAGCACTGATGTTCGGAAGTTTGATAATGTTTGTGCTTGGATCTTGGGTTAATTGTCCAAGCTCTGCCAAGTTATTTGGCACCTTTTGTTCTTCGCTTAGATAGTCTGAAAATTCAGCGAGTACACGTGCTGCAACTGAGATATCGCGTTTAACGATTTCAACGCCAGCAGGTTTAGTAAAGGTTTCAATGATCGGCAGCAGAGAGTAAGTCGCCAATAATGGCGCCTCGTCGGTCAGTGTGTAGATGATAGTTGACTTTCCACCAGCCATATATAGCCCCTTGCTTTAGATTGTGTCTTTGAGGTCCGAGCTTGTGGCTCGCCTCTATGAACCGATTTGCTTAAATAAAACTATGAAAGTATCGGGGTTCATTGCTTTTCAGTCAACGCAAGATCCTGTGATGTGGTCATTTCGTAGAAAAATGATACAAAAGAAGTGCAGTTTGACGCCCAATTTTAGCGCAAAACCGAGAAGGGAAATATTGAAAGCTTGTTATTCATAGCTTAAAGCTATTGAACGATTAAATTTATATCATTTTTTGGGGGCTGATCTGTTCTTTATGGCTCGTTCGAGTTTTAGTTGTAAAGCAAAGCGTTTGATAGGTCAAACCGAATGCCTTAACTTTTAGGTGTAGATTTGGTGCGAAAGTTCGAAAATTAGTCAGGATTGGGGACTTTATTAAAGAACGACGTGAGTTTGATGCCCCGTTTGACTTTGAATGGTCGCGGAATGTTTATGCGATAACTTATATATCTGATGAATAAGGCATGGCACTTTTTCAGCTTCAGTCATTTGGGTGAATGAGTTCATGTGCATTAGAAGCATGAAACGAATCTTTAGCTCAGTTTAATAAAGTAAAAGCGAGCAAGTATGGTTTAATGCTCAAATGACACACACAACTGATAAAAACTAATAAATTAGTCTAATAGAAAAACTTAAAAATAGATTCATTTAGTGTAGCTGACTGAAACGAGCATCCTGATGAGTAATCTGGTCATAGAATAGTCATAAAACTCACTATTTTTTGTGATGTATTTAAAGAAAATTAAACCCAGTTTTTTAGGTCTTATGTAAATGAATATTTCTTTTGGTCATGTTTTTAGTTTGAATAAAACGCGAAAAGTACGATTTAAAATAAACAGTCAATAAAATTTAAATTAATTTAAGTTTCTAATTTTATTGTTTTAATTTTTGTTTTACCTTTAATGTTATGTTCTTTATAGATATTTTTATTTTCTAATTGGATGAAAGTTCGATTAAATAGCGTATTCGTAAATGATGTTTGTCTTTTTGTTGGGTTTTGTTATTGAGTGTTTGGGCTATTTTTGCTATTAATCTTGAACATAACAGTTGGTTTTTATCTTTAAGATAAACCCTGAGGAGAGCAACGGGATGGCTTTACGTTTACTGGATATTGGTACACAAACCGAATTATTAACTGCCTGTCGTTTGTCTTTATTGATGGGGGTTTATACGGACGACAACCGCATTGCAGAATTTTTAAAGTTCGCGCGTGGTATTGTGCAAGTCGATAATGCTGTCCTCGCATTTAAAAATGAACCTTATATATGGTATGCGTCAGAGCACATATTTAAGGCCTTTATGGCCGAAGCTGATGATGATCGTCTAGATCAGTTTTTTGCTGAACATTCTCGTATAGACCGAGACGCTGAAAATTACCAAGCTTATTCCGACTATATGCAAGAACTTGGATTAGGGCATCAGCGTTTAGTAGCTTTTGATTTAAAATATGATCAAGAATCTATCGGTAAAGTTATTTTATTCGATGATCAAGTTACTGCATTTGAAGCCAAACAATTAAAGATCGTTGAAGAATTTGTACAAAGTCTAGTCAATATTATTCAACTTCGTGTTGAAAATGCCGAATTAAAAGAAGCCTATGAACAGCAGTCGGCACTGAATTTTAGTAAGACTAAATTTTTCCAAATTATTGCGCATGATTTAAGAGCACCTTTTCATGGTCTACTTGGATTTTCTGAAGTTTTGGCACAGGAGCGTCATACCTTAGATGATTCGAGTGTGCAAAATATTGCAGACTATTTATATGACACCACACAATCGACGTATAACCTCTTAGAAAGCCTGTTGAACTGGGCCATGGCAGAAGGTGGTCGCTTTGTTTATCACCCGATTAATTTTGATTTACATCAGTCTGCAAAAATCGTAAGTGATGTCTTAAATAGCTTGGCTGTGAAGAAAAATATTCGACTGATCAATGCCGTGCCTGAAGGCATTAAAGTCAATGCAGATATCAATATGATCACATCAGTGATGCAAAACTTGGTGTCAAACGCATTGAAATTTACCCATACCGATGGTAGAGGTGTGGTGACGATTTCAGCCGATCGAGATGGAGAACGGGTTGTATTCACTATTCAAGATACTGGATTGGGGATGACCCAAGCTCAGATTGATGATTTATTTCAGCAAAAACTGACGGTTAGTATTAAAGGTACGGCAGGAGAACGTGGTACGGGGTTGGGTTTAGTCCTTTGTAAACGTTTTGTGGACTTAAATCAGGGTGAAATTGTAGTGAACTCGAAAGAAGGTGAAGGCACACAATTTAAAGTCTGGTTGCCACAGGCGACGAGCCTGCATCAAACCCTAAATACCGAGAGTAGCAGTGCACAGAAAGATGCGACCTTATAAAGATGGAACCTTAAGTGAACTTTAATACGCATCTATTGGTATAAAAGCCTAAAAATACTTTTCCCTAAGCGTTATCAACTGTTATAACTAGAAAAAAATCACGCTAGGGTTTGTGAAATGAATGCGGAGCAATTGCAGAAAACATTACGTGCCAGTCAATATGCTGAACAGGTGCTCGGAATCCATCAGGCCAGTTTAGAACAAGACTATGCAATTGATCAGTTTCAAACCTCGCTCAGTACAGCACAAATTCAACATTTTGTCGCAAGCAGCCTTGCCGATATCCAAGATGAAAATAGTTGGATGCGTGCAATTCGTGTGCTGCGCGCACGTCTGATGTTTCGTTGGATTTGGCAAGATGCCAATCAACTCACCGATGTCGTCACCTTAACTCGAGAGCTTTCAGACTTTGCTGATGCGTCCATCTGTGCGGCAAAAGATTTTGCGCTGAATCCGTTGATTGCGAAATATGGCGAACCGCTAGGCTATAAGGGGAAAGTTCAAGACCTGATTGTGGTTGCCATGGGAAAACTGGGTGCACAGGAACTTAATCTTTCAAGTGATATTGATCTTATTTTTGCCTTTGATGAACAGGGCGAAACCAATGGTCGAAAATGTATCGATGTACAGCAGTTCTGTATTTTGTGGGGCCAGAAATTAATTTACTTGCTTGACCATATTACGGCAGATGGTTTTGTCTTCCGTGTGGATATGCGCCTTCGCCCATGGGGTGATGGTTCTGCCTTGGCAATCAGTCATGCGGCATTAGAAAAATATTTAAGCCAGCATGGACGTGAATGGGAGCGCTATGCTTGGATTAAGGCACGTATCGTCACGGGCGGTAAAGAAGGCGCCGAGTTACTGGAAATGACCCGACCTTTCGTCTTCCGCAAATATGTCGATTACACCGCTTTCGAAGCTATGCGTGACATGAAAGCCATGATCGAACGTGAAGTGCTACGTCGTAATATCGAAGATGATATTAAACTCGGTGCAGGCGGAATTCGTGAAGTTGAGTTTATTGTTCAAGTCTTTCAGCTCATCTATGGCGGTTCAAAACTCGAGTTGCAAGACCGTCAATGTTTAGTGAGTCTGCATCATTTAGGTGAAGTTGGATTATTAGAAAAAACCGCAGTTGCTGATCTAGAAGATGCATATTTATTTTTACGTCGTATTGAACATGCGATACAAGCGCTAAATGATCAGCAAACCCAATCGTTGCCCCATGAGCCTGAACCCCGCCAGCGCATTTTAGATACTTTAGGTTTTGCATCTTGGGATGACTTTTTGAATGTGCTCAATCAGAAACGTGCCAAAGTCATTTACCAATTTGAGCATCTTATTAAAGAAAAAGAACCCGATCCGTTATTGGAAAGTTTTAGTCATTTAGAAGCCCAGTTGAACGATGTTCTAGATGATGATGCCAAAAATTTAATTCACGAATTTTGGTATGGACATGCGCTGAAAAAATTACCTGCCAAAGCTGTACAGCGCTTAAAAACCTTTTGGCCACATCTCATTGAGGCGATATTACAGTCAGATAAACCTCAGGTGGCCTTACTACGTCTCATGCCTTTGGTGGAGTCGGTGCTGCGCCGTACGGTCTATTTGGTGATGCTGATTGAGAGCAAAGGGGCATTACAACGATTAGTGAAAATGGCAACAGTGAGTCCTTGGATCTGCGAAGAATTGACGCATTATCCCGTGCTGTTGGACGAGTTTTTGTCGATGGATTTTGAGCTGCCAAAGCGTAAAGATTTAGAAGACTCTCTACGTCAACAACTGCTTCGAATTGAAATTGATCAAGTCGAAGACCAAATGCGTGTTCTTCGATTATTTAAAAAATCCAATGTCTTAGCAGTAGCTGCTAGTGATGTTTTGGCAGAAAGTCCGTTGATGAAAGTGTCGGATGCATTGACCGATATTGCTGAAGTGTCAGTGAATGCAACCTTGCATTTGGCATATCAAATTGTTGCCAAAAAACATGGCTATCCAATTGATGCAGAAGGGCAGCGTTGTTCGATTGATCACACGGCTTTCGCGGTGATTGGTTATGGCAAGGTGGGTGGCATCGAGCTGGGTTATGGTTCGGACTTGGATTTGGTGTTTATTCACTATATGGATGAACAAGCCGATACCGATGGACAGAAACCAATTAGTGGCTTTGAATTTGCCATGCGGGTTGCACAAAAATTTATGTCCTTAATGACCACGCAAACCCTAGATGGTCGAGTGTATGAAGTGGACACACGTTTACGACCTTCGGGAGAGGCGGGGTTATTGGTGACCAGCTTAAAAGCTTTTGAGCAATATCAACATAAAAATGCTTGGGTCTGGGAGCATCAAGCTTTGGTACGTGCCAGAACCATTGCAGGCGAGCACAGTTTACGGATTGAAATTGAAAACTTGCGCTGCAATATTTTGACGCAGCCACGAGATGAGAACAATGTTCGTGCAGAAGTGCTCAAAATGCGCCAAAAAATGAAAGACCATCTAGGTTCTTCTAAAGAGCAGCAAAAAGATGGAATTTTTCATTTAAAACAAGATGCAGGTGGTATCGTTGACATCGAATTTATGGCACAGTATGCAGTATTAGCATGGAGTGGGTCGAATCCCGATCTCGCCCATTACTCTGACAACGTACGAATCCTTGAGGATGCCGCAAGAACGGATTGCTTATCCAGCGCCGATGCGACAGCATTGATTCAAGCTTATCTCCGTGAACGAGCCGAGAGCCACCGTTTAGCACTTGCGAATCAATCCATGCAAGTTTCAGCTGACGATTGGCACGATACCCGAGTGGTCGTTTGCAAGCTATGGCAAAGATTAATTGATCCAACTGCAACGTTTGCATTGGATAAAAATGACTGTGTATAAAAATTTGGAGTGTGTGCCATGAACTTGGCTGATCGTGATGGTTTTATTTGGCAAGATGGACAATTGGTTGACTGGCGTGAGGCGAAAACTCACGTATTAACACATACATTGCATTACAGCATGGGTGTGTTTGAAGGCGTCCGTGCTTATGAAACTCCGAATGGAACGGCTATTTTCCGTTTAAAAGAACACACTAAGCGTTTATTAAATTCTGCAAAAATTTATCAAATGAAAGTCCCATTTGATCATGCAGCATTAGAACAAGCTCAAATTGATGTAGTTCGTGAAAACAAATTGGCTTCTTGCTACCTACGTCCAATTATTTTTATTGGTTCAGAAAAATTAGGTATTGCGGCAACTGACAATACCATTCATGCCGTTGTTGCTGCATGGAGCTGGGGTGCTTACCTTGGTGATGAAGCGATGGCGAAGGGTATTCGTGTTAAAACGTCTTCATTTACGCACCATCATCCAAACGTGACCATGTGTAAAGCAAAAGCATCTGGTAACTATACTTTGTCCATTCTTGCACACCAAGAAGTGGCACATGCTGGCTATGACGAAGCAATGTTACTCGACCCACAAGGTTATGTATGTCAAGGTTCAGGCGAAAACGTATTCTTAGTTCGTGATGGCGTGATTCATACTCCTGACATCGCGGGTGGTGCACTTGATGGTATTACCCGTCAAACCATTATTACGATTGCGAAAGACCTTGGTTTTGAAGTGGTTGAACGTCGTATTACACGTGACGAATTCTATATCGCTGATGAAGCATTCTTCACAGGTACTGCTGCTGAAGTGACGCCAATCCGTGAATATGATGACCGTCAAATTGGTGAAGGTTGTCGTGGTCCAATCACTGAGCAAATCCAAACTGCATTCTTTAATGCGGTTCAGGGTAAAGACCCTAAATATGCGCACTGGTTAACTTACGTAAAATAAGCTGATCGGTTAAGATGAAAAGGCGAAACTAAGTTTCGCCTTTTTTATTGGCTTGAAGACATTGAATTTTTGGGAAAGTGACTATGCATATTGTTTATGTCAGTGATGGTAAAGCAGGACATCGCTCACAAGCTTTGGGTTTATTTAAGGCCATGCAGCGCCAATCTCAGGAAGCAGTCACATTTCAAGAAATTTCAATTGATGATTTGCCTATAGTGACACTTATTTCTGCGCTATTTAGCCATCAGCTTCATGCCGTAGAACACGAGCCAACTTATATTTTTGGCGTCGGCAGCCATACACATTTTCGAGTATGGCTGTTGGGCAAAGTGTATAACAAAGCCAAAACCATTATTTTAATGAAGCCAAGCTTGCCGTTTGCATGGTTTGATTATGCAGTAATTCCACAGCACGATGGTATTCAGGCATCTAATAAAGTACTAACGACACAAGGTGCGTTAAATCCTATTGTAAATGAAGAACGGCATCAGCATGGTCGAATCCTGATCGCTTTGGGTGGCTCTTCAAAACGCCATCAGTGGAATGCAGCTAAAGTACTTCATGCAATTGAACAGATAGTCGAGCAGAATCCAAATTCAGAAATCATTTTGACCACTTCACGGCGCACACCAAAAGCGTTTTTAGCAGAATTAAAACAGTTAAAGAATATTGAAAAAGTACAGATTTTCCCAGTTGAAGACACTCCGCAAGGTTGGATTTTCGAAGAAATGCAAAAAGCCGAAGCGGTTTGGGTAACTGAAGATAGTGTTTCAATGATTTACGAGGCTCTCACCGCGGGTTGTAAAGTCGGGGTGATTGAAGTGGATCGCTTGAAGGAAGACCGGATTACCAAGTCTGTAGATGAAATTTTAAGACAAGGTTTGGTGTCATTACAGACGACTTTAACTGACTTGAATCTCGCTAGCGAATTTAAAGAAACTGACCGTATCGCCAAAAAGATTGTACTCGGTCCCTAAAGTATAGATAATACCCGACGAAAAATTTCTACCAACATTTCAGTCTATCTTGGAAATGTTTGAATAATATTACAGGGTTGTCAGGTCATGCTAAAAACCTATTTGTTTCCGCTTTTGCTTTCGATTGGGTTTTGTATTGGCTTAGGTTTTTGGGACTATTTATCTGAAATCAAAGATGCTCCTTTATTCTTTGTTTTGGTTCTTTCGAGTACGTTTTTTTTCATTGCTGTAAAACAATTACATAGTCGTATTTTTAAGTACATTTTCCTTGCGCTGTTTTTTGTCATTAGCCTGTATATTGCAAGTGGGACGGGGTTCTTACAAGGGCACATGTCTTTGGGAATCGTGGCATCGATGTTCCAAAGCAATACCAATGAAGCCTTTGAATTTTTATCTGTAGTTAATCCTAAATATATTGTTTTTGCCTTAATTATTTTTTTAAGTCTCTGTTTTTATATTTTATTTTTTAATCAAGCTAATCAGGGAAATTATCGCAAGCTGATTTTGGCACTTATCTTTATTGCTAACTGCGTCAGTGTGTTTGGTGTTCAAACTGCACTGGCGACGGTTAAATATAAACAAGAAGAGGCCAAGCTCCTTGAAGATAATGTGCAAGATGTCGATTGGCAAATTCAGCAGGTGAATGCTAGCTATGATAATCAAGTGATTATCATTGGTGAGAGTGTTCAGCGAGACCATTTATCACTCTACGGTTCGAAAGACGATACCACACCTTTTTTAAATCAGATGCCGCTGGATGTTGTAGATCATTACATCGCAACTGCACCGAATACGGTAACTAGTCTGACTCGTACGCTGACTTTGGTTGATCAAAATCGTGAACCGCAGATTGCAAAAAATGTTGTAACGCTAGCAAAACAAGCGGGTTATAACACCATGTGGATTTCAAATCAGGGATTTATGGGGAAAAATGATACGGCGATTTCTAAAATTGCGATTCATGCCGATCATCAGTTCTTCCTGAAAAGTGGTAACTATATGTCGAGTAATATTGATGACGACAAAATGGTCGAAATATTACAGGCCCAGTTAAAAAAATATGCCAATCAAAAAAATGTAATTTTTATTCATATGATGGGTTCACATCCGGATGCGTGTGAACGTCTGTTTAAGGCACCACGTATGTATGCGAATAAACCTGAAACGATTAATTGTTATTTATCTTCTATCAATAAGTTGGATCACTTTATAGAACAGATATATACTTCATTGAAGGCTGATCAGCGTAGTTTCAGTGTGACGTATTTTTCAGATCATGGTATGACCGTGGATGAAGATTCATATCATGTAGATAATGATTTTAAAGATAATTATCAGGTTCCATTTTTTGTATTACGTAGCGATGCACAGGCAAAAAACCACTATAACAAGACTGTGAGTGCCTATGATTATATGCATATTTATGCAGATTTATTGGGGGTGAAAACACCATTATTAGATCCTAAAAAATCGTTGGCGAATATCGAAGATAATCAAAATGTCACCGTTTTTGATTGGGATGAGTATGTTTCTTATCAAGATTTAGATGAAAATGAAATGAGATGATCTGGAGTTAAATAAAAATAAATAAAATTAAAATCTTACTGTTTAGATCGTAGGAAAATTACACATAAATTTTTATTAAAGTTTGAAAGATTTTTTTGTAAAATAGTCTAGGTTTTTTATTGTTGGTAAGTTTTAGAAATCTGTTGTTCGATGCAGTTAGATCATTACTGAGTTAATTTATGAAAATATTACATATTAATAATTTTGCGTTTAAAAAATCAGGTGCAGAATTCTACAATACTGATCGAAAAATCTCGGCAGGTTTGGTTTTAAATGGTCATCATGTTTATGATTTCTCTTTTCATGATATGGCGTACTATGGAACAGTATGGAGAACGAAAAAAATTGGGAAAAAGTGGGCGAATGAAGAAGTTATAAAAATTGTTGAAAACTTTGAGCCAGATTTAATTTTAATTGGACATTCTTCTTTATTGAACTGTGAAACATTAAAAACAATCAAATCAGTTTATCCACAAACTAAAATTGCATTTTGGTATGTGGACTGGATTTGTGTGGAAAAGAAAGCGAATTTTATTAAAGAATGGTCTCCATATTTAGATACTATTTTTGTGACAACAAGTGGTGAACTCCTCAAAACGTTGGGTCATGGAAATACAGTGGCTTATATGCCAAATATGAGTCTAGATACTATCGATAGCCTAAAAAATTTTGAAAAAAATGAATTTGAAAATGAGCTGGTATTCTGCGGTTCATCATCTGATCAAGAGCGAACCAAGTTTATCCGTAGTTTGCAAGCGAAAATTAAACATATTCCGGCGCGTTATTGTGGATTTGACCAAGATCCAAAGGTTTTTGGGGCGGGCTATTTTAAAGTCCTCAGTCAGTCTCGTATGGGATTAAATTATTCACGGGCTAATTCATTAGACTTATATACTTCAGACCGTATCACGCAACTTACAGGTAATGGTCTGTTGACCTTTACACCTCGTATTCCAGGATTTGAAACTTTATTTTCGGATAAAGAAGTGGTCTACTTTAGTCATGTTGATGAATTGGCAGATCAAATCAATTATTTTGCACATCATCCGGCAGAAGCTCAAGAAGTTGCAAAAGCAGGTTGGAGCCGGACACATTCTAGTTATAACTCTAAACGCGTAACAAAGTTTATGTTAGAGACAATTTTTAAGCAGCCTTATACTGAAGACTATGAATGGAAGGCACATGTTTTCAATTGCTGAGTTGGAATCTGCACAGTATCTGGGCGAAGGTGCAAATCGTTATTGTGTTGTTTCTCCATTTGACCCCAAGATATGTTTGAAAATAGATTTGCCTAAAGAACGCCGTCAAATTAAGAATTGGCGTCAAAGGCTACAGCGTTTTTTAAGTACTCAGTTTTATCGGTTTAATGAAAATTATATTGAATGGTCCGCTTATCAACGTTTACAAGCTCATATTGATCAGAATGAATTAAATAGATTTATTGCAGCGTGTTTAAAACTGGAGGTTATTGAAGATCAACTGATTCTAAGTTGTGAATTAATTCGAGATGAACATGGGGAAATTTCTTTGAGCCTACATCATTATTTAAAGCATAAAATGCCTTTAAATATAGATGGCGTATCTCAATCGATAGATCAATTAACCGATTGGCTGATTCAATATAATATTCCTCTGTTTGACTTAAATTCGGGTAATTTAGTTGTCCAACACCATCATGAAGGCATTCGATTAAAGTGTATTGATGTGAAATCCACATTCAAGAGCAAAGAAATTATTCCATTATCTTACTGGTCTAGAGTATTGATGCATAAGAAAATTCGTCGTCGTGCAGAGCGTCTTAAACAGTTAATACGAAAAACTATGTAGTCGGGGTAACCATGAAAATTGTACAAGTTATGGCAACAAATGGTGGTATGGGGGGGCTTGAAAAACATACCCTGGATTTATGTCATGGATTAGCACAACATCATGAAGTTCATTTAATTGCAGATCAATCTTATCAGCAAAAGCTCAGTGCGAATATTACATTGCACGCTGTTGATTTTTCAAGAAGCCGATGGAATCCATTTCTTATTTATGAGTTAGTTGAAAAAATAAAACAGCTGCAACCCGATATTTTGCATGTGCAGGCAAGTAAAGCAGCAAGCATTTTAGCCCCTTGGTTGAAGCAATTTTCGTGTAAAAATATTGTGACCGTGCATGGTATGAAGAGTAATTTAAAACCATTTATGGCCTTTGATCAGATCATTGCTGTAAGTGGAAAAATTAAAGAGGAGTTTCCTGCTTCACAGTCGGTTCAAGTGATTTGGAATGGCGGGAATCAACTCCTTAGCCCAGTCAAAGATATAGTTATAAAGAAAAATAAGCCTATTATTGCTTTAGCGATTGGACGTTTAGAAACGGTCAAAGGGTTTCATATCCTGATTGAAGCATGGAGAAACATCAATAGCGAACTATGGATAGTGGGGGATGGAACTCAATATCAAGTTTTAAAAACTCAAATTGCTCAGCTTAATTTAAATGACCGCGTGAAATTACTGGGTTTTCGTTCAGACATTCCAGAGCTATTAACGCAAGCAGACTGTTTAGTGATTTCTTCTTTGAAAGAAGGGGGGCCGATTACACTGGCCGAAGCATTATTGAGTCATACACCGGTGTTATCTTCTAATGTGGGAATGGTTGCCGACTTTATTGATGAGCAGTTTATATGTGAACCGGACTCTGTTGAACAGATGGCGAGTTTAATTTCTAGCGCGTTAAAACCAAAAGCACAAATGCTTCCTCTATTTGAGAAAGCATTTATAAAAGCAGAACAGAACCTAAAATTTGAGTCAATGTTGGCACAAACTGAAAATCTGTATCGAAACTAAGTTACAAATCTTTAGGCGTTTCACGAATTGCGTCTATCACCATATGCTGGTTAAAAATATTAAAGGTATGACAGCCATTATCATTTGGATGCCATTCACTATCTAATTTTATCCAAAATTTTTCTTCATAGTGCTCTGGGGAAAGTTTGGTAATCTCGTTGAGGTCTAAACTCCCACCATAGCGCTTGAGAGAATCCTGTGATGGACGGACTAACTTATCATTAATTGTGGTCAAGTGACCGCCTGGGCGATATTGCACAATTCCTTTTTTAACAGGGTTTTGGGGATGTGATTTCCAATCGCTGCTCAGTAGATGGTCACTATAAAAAATATGGAGTTCATTGCCATACTTTTTTGAATATTTATTTTTGATTGCAGTAAATAGATACCACATTCCATTTTGATAATAAGGGGTAGTATCCGCAGCGTTTACATCATTTACTAATATGCGATCAAATTCCCATGAAAATGGAAAATTTGTACATTTCCATAACTCGATACTTTTATTGGCTGCACTTTCAGGAATCATATACCACGTATCTTCGTGTTTGAATACACAGGGATAAGAGAGATGATAAGAACATTGAATAATTGGAGTAGGTGGACTGTATTGACCATCCTGAAAAACTTCCATGACAGATAAATAACCAACAGGATGCTCAGGTGAAATTTCTTCAATAAAAATATATGTACGTCCATTTTCTTCTACGATAAATGGATCGGCATAAACGTGCCCTTCTGGTGCATGAATCTCATGTAAGGATGGAATTTGCTGTGGTTTAAAAGGCTGGTGTAGTTTGCCAAAGCGGAGATACCATCTAGAGTTAAATTTTAACTCTCTTTTTTTTTGTAGAAATGAAAACCATTTTTTTACAATAAACCGCATATATAACTCTATTTTTAATTAAGATTCTCGAACAATTGAATAATTAAACAGACAAATGATATGATTTAGCTATAAATTTAGCATTTATTTTGAAACAGTTCATGAAAAAATATGTGATTTCTATTGAGAAAGAAAATAGTGAACGACTAGTGGGCTTTTTTCAGCAAAGAATATTTAGAAATTCAAGTTCATTTAATAAAATTGGCGTTGCTGGTAAAAAATTAACAGTTGATGAGTATTTTCATTTGGGGGTATTAGGAAAAACTAGACCTTTAACGCCAGGTGAATTAGGTTGTACACTTTCTCATTTAAAAGCTTATCAAGACTTTTTAGATACAGATGCTAAATTGGCATTTGTATTTGAAGATGATGCAATTTCACTATTAAGTGAGATTGATTTTGATGAGTTTTATTCACATATAAAAAAATTGAGCTTAAAATCTACATTTTTTCTTAGTTTAGGTGGTATTCAGCTCAGTTGTTCTAAAAATGTCTATGGTAGATTTATTGAGCAAAAAATATTTGGGCGCAATATATTGAAGATTCATCCTTTTTTTATTGAAAATATGGCGTCCGCATATGCTTATGTTATAGATAGAGCAATGGCAGAAGTTTTAGTTAAATATCATGAATCACCGAACCTCTCTGATCAATGGGCAGACTTAATTGTTGAATACCCTCAAGTAAATTTTTATGCATCTTATCTTTTTGAACATCCTCCTATATTAGATGTAGATAAAGATAGTCACTTGCAAAAAGAAAGACAGCAAATACAATTAACAATACGTAAGAAAAAAAGATATATAAATAAATATAAAAAGAAAATTATGAAAATATTCTTAAGTAAGTATAAATAATTGAATAAGAATAATTTATTCTGTTTTTATAAAATTATATCCTACTTTATTTCTAAATAAAATTTCATGTAAATATAAAGTAGGTCAAATTTTTAGTTAACAGTTTATAAAATTTCTAAACTATTTAATTTTATAAAAGAGACTTTAGAGTGTTTTAAGAGTCCTTTTCCGCATTACCTTTCAACACCATATAAATCAAACCGACAAAGATTAATAATGCACCTGCAAGGCTGCTGACACAGAATAAAACGATTCGGTTATAGGTGGTTAAGTTGAATAATTCATTGGCTAAAATGTAGCGCATGAACAACCATTGTACGACAGAAAAAACAATCAACACGATTGCACGACGACGGACTTCAGGACGCATAGCCATAGGAGAATCACTTAAAGTGGAAATTGAGGCTATTATGCCACTGTCGATAATCGATCTCAATTCAATAAGATTAATCCAAGTCTGTGGAACACAAATCTACAGGTTGAGATGTTCTCAGATCACCTTTATTTGCGGTACATATTGATATTGCCAAAGCAGACCCGAAAGCGTTTATAAGACCAGATATACTGTTCTGGTGCTTGGTCAATGATCTCTTGCATGGCAATGTTGAGCGTGTCGACAGAGGATTGTAAGTCTTTAGATAAAATCTCGTCTGCTAAGGTTTGGCAATGCACATCAAAATACCGTAGGTTAGGTTGTCGAATACAACTTAAACCAATGACATTACATTGTATTTTTGCAGCAAGCTTTGAAACCAGTGTAATTGATAAAGTATTTTGCCCAAAAAAATTGGAATAAATGCCGCCTGAAGGCTTTGGTAAATGGTCTGGTAAAATGACTGTTAGGCCACCTTGTTTCAAATGCTTAAAAATGGCACGGATCCCTGTTTCATCTGTAGGAACGAGTGTTGCGTTAAACTTTTCGCGTGCTTCTAAAAGATATCGGTTTATACCTTTATTTTTATTTGGTTTATACATAATCATGGGTTCTGTATACAGATTCAGCCATGCATTGAGTAATTCCCAGCAGCCAAAATGAGGAACCACCACGATCACACCTTTTTTATTTGCCAGTGCTTCCGTGAGGATATTTTCACCATAAATGTTTTTCAATAAGTTCAGGCTATAACTTGGTGGCATACCCCAACATTTAATAAATTCAATATAGGTCAGGCATTGGCTGCGGATACTTTGATTGATGAGCTGTCTCTGCACAGTCTCTGACAAATCTGGGTAGGCCAGTTGAATGTTGATGCTAGTGATACGTTTGATCGATGAATTAAATAGATTAAGAATAAACGCGATCATCAAGGCGAAGTTTTGTAACAGCCAAAGTGGCAATAGCGCGATGATTTTGAATATAAAGTACATGGATCACAAGGTCTCAAAATTTACAGCATGGAATAAAATAAATTTTGCCAAGAGACCGGACTTATTCAGTGAAAAGTACAAAAAGATCTGAATCTAAAAACAAAATAATTGGAAGTAGAAAATTGAGCTGTCCATTGCTCAAAGGATGTAGTGAAACATCATAACGTACTTGAAGCGTTTTGATATTAGCAAAGTAAATCAAATCTTTAATTTATGTTTTGTAGGTTTTCTACCACCTTTTGTAGGTTGACATAAAAAAACCCTGCATAGCGCAGGGTTTTTTGAAACTTAAAATCTAAATCTTAAAATGTAAGATTATTTAGATTCTTCAGCTTTTGGTTTTTCACGTAAGCGAATACCTAAGTCACGTAATTGGTTCGCTTCAACTGGCGCAGGCGCTTGAGTCAGTGGACATTCAGCAGTCTTAGTTTTCGGGAATGCAATCACGTCACGGATAGAAGATGCACCAGTCATCAACATCACTAAACGGTCAAGACCGAATGCTAAACCACCGTGAGGAGGCGCACCGAATTTCAACGCATTTAACAAGAAGCTGAATTTCTCTTCTGCTTCTTCTTCAGAAATACCAAGCGCTTCGAAGATCGCTTTTTGCATTTCTAGGTTATAAATACGAAGTGAACCACCACCGATTTCAGTACCGTTCAATACCATATCGTAAGCAACAGACAATGCCGCACCTGGATTGTTCTTCACTTCTTCAACGCTTGATTTAGGAAGCGTGAATGGGTGGTGAACAGATGTCCATTTGCCATCGTCAGTTTCTTCAAACATTGGGAAGTCAACAACCCAAAGTGGTGCCCACTCGCAAGTTGCAAGTTTCATGTCGTGACCGACTTTGATACGTAAAGCACCCATCGCATCGTTTACGATTTTCGCTTTATCTGCACCGAAGAATACGATATCGCCATTTTCAGCGCCAACACGTTTCAATAGATCAAGCACGATTGGCTCGATGAATTTAACGATTGGAGATTGAAGACCTTCAATACCTTTTTCAAGTTCGTTGACTTTGATGTAAGCCAAGCCTTTCGCGCCATAAATGCCAACGAATTTAGTGTATTCGTCAATTTGGCTACGTGGAAGCGCGCCAGCACCTGGTACGCGAAGCGCAACAATACGGCCTTTAGGATCTTTTGCAGGACCTGCGAATACTTTGAACTCAACGTCTTGCATCATGTCTGCAACATCAACAAGTTTCAAAGGAATACGTAAGTCAGGTTTATCAGATGCATAGTCACGCATTGCATCTGCATATGTCATACGTGGGAACTTGTCGAACTGAACGTTTAGAAGTTCTTTGAACATCTTAACCGTTAAACGTTCCATTAAATCCATAATGTCATCGTCACTCATGAACGATGTTTCAACGTCGATTTGTGTGAATTCAGGTTGACGGTCAGCACGTAAGTCTTCATCACGGAAACATTTCGCGATTTGGTAGTAACGATCAATACCGCCAACCATTAACAACTGTTTGAACAATTGTGGAGATTGTGGAAGTGCGTAGAAGCTACCGTTAGAAACACGACTTGGTACTAAATAGTCACGCGCACCTTCAGGAGTCGCACGCGTTAAAATAGGTGTTTCAACGTCTAAGAAACCATTTTCTTCGAAGTAGTTACGAATAAGGTTTGTTAATTTAGAACGGAAACGAAGACGATCTAACATTTCTGGACGACGGATATCCAAGAAACGATATTTCAAACGTACTTCTTCAGAAATATTTGTGTTGTCGTCATTCAATGGGAATGGCGGAGTTTCAGACGCAGCAAGAACTTCAATTTCTTTGCCTAAAACTTCGATTTGACCACTCACGATATTCGCGTTTTCAGTACCTTCGTAACGACGACGTACACGGCCTGTAATTTTTAATACGAATTCTGAACGTGATTTATCAGCAGTCGCGAAAGCTTCAGGAGTATCAGGGTCAATCACTACTTGAACAAGGCCATCACGGTCGCGCATGTCAAGGAAGATTACACCACCGTGGTCACGGCGACGGTGAACCCAACCGCATAATGTAACGGTTTGGTCGATTTGGGCTTCAGTAAGTGAGCCGCAGTAATGAGTTCGCATCATAGCGTTAGAAATCCAACTATATGGGTTAAGGTCAGCGAATACGTAAACAGCGTACCGCTTTTATTCGAATAGGGGATTATGCCTCTTTTTGGCTGTTTTGTCACAAGGACTTATTGCTAAAACAGCCAAATTTACAGCAAATTTTCGCTCAATGAAGGGCTTTAGCCGATGACGTTGAAAAAATGTTGCTGCTCTTGCTTAAGATCAGAAATATCAGACTACCGAGGCTAAACGTGGCCAAAAATGCACGAAAAAAATAATTAATGGCTTTGCCGACATAGGCATAGAGGTCATGCACAAAGGCATCTGAATAAATACTGTCAGCAAAATAAAAATAACTTGCGATTCCCGCAGCTAAAGACAGGGCCGCTAAACCATATACATAGACTTTGATGGATGTGGGGACGTTTGCAGTACTTCGATAGTGAAGATGATGACGATAAATCATCCATGCCAAAATGGGGAGTGCCAAGCCAGATAATCCAATTTGCAACACACGATGTAGGGGATATGAATGACCAAAAAATGGAATCGGCAGACTTAAGAGATCTTTAAAAGCAAAGGTACGAAAGTCAACATGGGTCAAGCCATCCCAAACAATATGCGTCGAAGTTCCAATGATGAGTGCGAGGATGAGACTTAGGATAAACCCACAGAATTGATTAAGACTCTGTAGATGCAGCGGCTTATTTAAACCAAAAAAAGCAAATAACATCGGGCGATAGAGCACATACCACAGCACACAAAACAGCAAACCAAGGATTAAGTTTGGAAAAATTAACCCCGACCATTGATGTGAACCTGCATAGTCAGCATTAGTAAATAAACGGAATAAATCTGGCACCATGCTACCAATTGCGAGTGCTGCAATAGGCAGGCGGTTTCCGCTTAACTTGGAAATAGGTGGTGCGAGTACAGCATGGGATATGGTAAAAGGCATTGAACTAAAATAAATATATGAATAAATACAATGTAGTATCGGTGAGTGTATATGATTTGGGCAGATTAGAATGTTTTTTATTGCAAAATAAATGAAATGTTATATTATAACATTGTTCAAAAATAGCCTGATTTGAGTCTCTCCAAATGTCTTTTCATAAGAATTTAATAACTGTTTCGATTTTTGCAGTGATTGCACCCAACCTTTATGCCGATGACCCAGAACAACAGGTACAAAAGCTCGAAGCGATTAATGTTCAGGTCCATCCTTTAAACCAAAGTGCGGCAGATTTTGCTGTTGCCGATAATGTCATTCAACATAAAGCCCTTGCACAAGGTGGCGTCACAATTGGTGATGCGTTAGCCGGACAGCCGGGTGTATATTCAAATCAGTTTGGTGCAGGTTCAAGTCGTCCTGTGCTGCGTGGTCAAGATGGCCCTCGTGTCAAAGTTTTAGAACACGCCTCAGAGACTGCTGATGTTTCGACCTTATCTCCTGACCATGCGGTTACGGTAGATCCGATTTTGGCAAAACAAATTGAAGTGATCCGTGGGCCATCAACGCTGTTATACGCGGCAGGCACAGTTGGCGGTTTGGTTAATGTGACGGATCAAAAGATTCCTACCTCTATTCCTGATAAAGGTTATGAAGGGCAAGTTGGGGTTCGTTATAACTCAGGCAGTGATGAAAAATTGGCGAGTGCCGGTGTGACGGCTGCTTTAGGTGAGCAATTTGCCATCCGTGTAGAAGGCTCGAAACGTAAAGCCAATGACTATATTGCACCCAATTATTTTCATGATCATGATGGCGAATTAGAAAAAGAACGCCGTGTCGGCAACACCTTTGCAGAAGGGCAAAATGTCAGTGTAGGTGCGTCATGGATTCATGATCGAGGTTTTGCGGGTCTGTCTTATACGAATCGTCAAGACCAATATGGCTTGCCGGGGCATAGTCATGAATATGAAAGCTGTCATCCACATGATGACCATCTACACTGTGATGGTCATGATAACCATGGGCATACCGATGAACATGATCATTCAGCGCATGACGAACATGATCACGATCATGATGCCGCAGGCCCATGGGTCGACTTAAAGTCAGAACGCTATGATTTCCGTACTGAATTGGCTGAGCCGTTTGCAGGATTCCAAAAACTACGTGCGCATGCGAGTTATACGGACTATAAACATGATGAAATTGAAGGTAACACCGCAGCAACCACTTTTAAAAGTAAAGGTTATGATGGCCGTTTAGAATTGGTCCATAACCCAATTGCTGAATGGGAAGGGGTAATCGGTACCCAGTACAATCAACAAAAGCTCAATATCAGTGGTGAAGAATCATTGATGAGCCCGAACAAAACGCAAAAATGGAGTGTATTTGGTTTAGAGCATAAACAATTTGGTGATTTTCATGTCGAGCTGGGCGCCCGTGTCGATCAGCAGAAAATTCAGATCGATTCTGCACAAAAAAATTATGACGATTATGGTATTTCCTACTCAGGTGCTGTGAACTGGGCGTTTGCACCCAATTATAAATTATCCTTGGTGGGTTCTCATCAAGAACGCTTACCATTGGCACAAGAGCTTTATGCCAACGGTAAGCACTTTGCGACCAATACCTATGAACGCGGAAATGAAAATCTGGATGTGGAAAAATCCAATAATCTAGAACTGGGTTTCCATTACGAAAAAGATCAGTTGGATTATCACGTTCATGTTTACCACAACTGGTATGACAACTACATTTATGCTGCAACCAAAGATAATTTTGAAAACTTCCGCTTAGTTGATTACACCCAAGACAAAGCCAAGTTCTATGGTGCTGAAGCGCAAGCGGGTTATGCAGTGAATGACATGTATAAACTGAGTGTATTTGGTGATTATGTGCGTGGCAAAATTGATGGTGAAAATGCGCCACGTGTGCCTGCAGGGCGCTTAGGAACCAAGGTCGATGTTGACTTTGCCGATGGTTGGTCAGGTCTTGCAGAATATTCACATGTATTCAAACAAGACAAAATTACTGCATTTGAGCGTGAAACAGATGGCTACAATATGGTGAATTTGGGTGTGGCCTATAGTGGTCAATTGAAAGATCAAAATGATTATCGAGTCTATTTCAAAGCCAATAATTTATTGGATGAAGATGTTTATTCTCACACGTCATTCCTTGCCAATATTCCACAAGTCGGTCGTAATTTTATAGTTGGTCTTGAATTTGGTTTCTAATTGAATGTGCACAGACTTTTCTAAGTAAGTCTAGGTAAAGTCACAGAAATCCTCTTGAAAAATCAATGAATAAAACCTAGTCTGAGCGCATTAGACTAGGTTTTTTCTTATGCGCATCATTCAACGAATACATCACAAGCTCAATTGGTCACGTCGTCGCTATGTGGGTGTGGTCATTGGTTTATTGGTTTTAGGTTATTTGGCCTCGGCAACCTATCACACGCTAAAGCCACTCCCAGAAGGGTTGAACTACACGGGAAAACTTCGCCATGCTGAAGTGAACTTTTTAGTGGATGAAACCTATATCGATGCGCAAGGAAAGCAGCAACAGGAACATCGAATTTTTAAAGAAATGCTGAAAATGATCGAAGAAGCGCAGTCGACCATTGTGTTGGATATGTTTCTCTTTAATCCTCAAGTTGGCGACTCTCAACTTGAACATGAGCAGCTGACGCAAGAATTAACCGATGCGCTGATTTTGAAGCGCCGATTATCACCACAAGTTGAAATTTTTGTCATTACCGATCCAGTGAACTCCGTTTATGGCGGCATTCAACCGGAACATTATCGTCAATTACGACAAGGGGGCATTGAGTTGATGGAAACCAATTTGGTACCGCTTCGTGCTTCCAATCCTGCATGGTCAGGCTTTTGGTATATCTGCTGTCAAGATATTGGCAATAATCCTGAACAAGGCTGGTTACCGAATCCATTAGGTACGGAAAAAGTGACGATTCGTAGTTATATGGATCTTTTCAACTTTAAAGCCAATCATCGTAAAACCTTGGTCGTAGATACTGTTGACGGTTGGAAAGGTTTGGTCACCTCTATGAATCCACATGATGGTAGCTCACGACATTCTAATGTGGCCTTAACAGTCAAAGGCATGACCGCGATTGATCTGCTAAAGACCGAGCAAGCCGTAGGCATGATGTCTAAAGCTAATATTCCATTTGTAGTGATTAAAGATGTTGAAGCCGCGAAAACTCAGCCACAGGTTCAAGTGCTGACTGAAAAAGCCATTTATGATGCCACACTCGACTTAATTGATAGTGCGAAGAAAGCTGGAACTGAAATTGATATTGCTATGTTCTACTTGTCAGAACGTAAAATTATCAAGGCACTCATTGCTGCGCATGAACGTGGCGTGAAAGTTCGTGTATTACTCGATCCGAATAAGGATGCTTTTGGACGTACCAAAAATGGTATTCCAAATCGACCTGTAGCATCCGAATTACATGAGGCGGGTATTGATGTACGTTGGTGTAATACCCAAGGTGAGCAGTGCCATAGCAAGATGATTTTAAAACGTACTGCTTATCAAGCCGATATGATTTTAGGTTCTGCCAATTTCACGGCGCGTAACTTGAAAAATTATAATTTAGAAACGGATTTACGCGTGATTGGTGTGAAAGATGCTCAAGTTTTTAAAGATGCATCACAGTACTTTAATACCGCTTGGTCAAATCTGGATGGTAAACAAATGAGTGTCGATTATAGTAAATATGCGGATGAATCGACCTTGAAATATGTGTTGTATCGCTTTATGGAATGGAGCGGAATATCTACTTTTTAGAATTGTCTTAATCTCCCAAATCCCTCTTTTAAAAAGAGGGACTTTCCTCCCTTATTTAAAGGGAGGTTAGGAGGGATTTAATCAGTTTTAATTCTTCGGTACAGGATTCGGCGGAACGATTTGATCTAAATCTTTATCCGTCATTTGATCCAATTCTTTAATATCGGTTTTGATTTTCCATTTATCGGCATCATCTACTGGTTGAGGTAAACGAGCTTCTAACCAGTCACAGATGACATCTGGTGGAAAATCGGCGTGGTTACATTGAATCACCCAAGACAGGAATTGTTTTGCTTCGCCATTCATATATGGTGGCGGAGAAACCGGTAAAAATTGAGTCGGTAAGCGTTCATTTTTAGAAATATAGTTCAATACATGGCCCAATTCTTGAACAGTTTGCCATGCTAAAGGGTGATCTACATTAATTTGAAATTTGAACCACCACGCATTTTTGCCATCGGTGCCGTAGGAGTCGATTAAGGCTTCTTGGATACTTGGTACTTTCGAAAAAAATTGATGAAGTCGGTCAAAACTTAATTCAGACACAGCATTTGATCCACTACGAAATAAAATCAATCTTAGCATAATCCAATGAAAAACAGGCTAGCTTGGAGGTGCGATCAGCTTGGTCGGAAAATTAACAAATTCTTGCATTTGATGGATTTTTATTCATTTTTTCTCCTAAAATGGGTTTTATACTTAATCTATATACCGTGAAGGAGAGCTTGAGTGAAAGCAACATTATTCTATGCAATGGCAGGTGTGATGCTGATAATGACTTCAGCCAGTACTTTTGCGGAAAACAAATGGTCAAACTATCAAGGTGTGGATACCACTAAGCGTCCACCTACTATGAATCGGCCTGGTTATCCCCAACATGGTCAAAGCTATCCACAGCATGCTCCCAATTACCCGCAGCATTACCCGAACTATCCTCATCGCCCTCAATATCCCAATTATCCAAACCGTCCATATCCACCACAGGTGCAAAATGGCATAAGTATTCAATATCAAGCACCGACTACGATTATCCAAAATTCACAAAGTTATAGCTGGGTGAATGGTGATCCTGCCAGCGCTAGTATTTCGAGTTCGACCTATACCTTTATTAGTGATTGGCAGCGTTTAGGTTTACCTGCACCCCCAAGTGGCATGTACTGGATCTTTGAAAATGGTCGCTATGTATTGGTGCCAAATAGATAAGGTTTATAACCTCTCCCTTGCGTAGCAGTGCTACTCGTCTCCTAAAAGGAGAGGGAACGAATTAGTGTTTAAGCCAATTCATCATCTTGCGGACGTGGGGTTTTTCCTTCAGGTAATGGCTTCTCGGAATGCTTATCGCGGATCACCGATGGGTAAGTCCAAGAGGCATAGCGCACAATCAAAATGGCCACAGCAAGAATGAGGATCGAACCTGTAGTAATGACCAAGCCCATATCTGCTTTATGGTCATGTTGAATGTCCGAAATCAGTAAACGGGTCAGGGCAGTAATAGCAATATAAATCAGGAAGCGTACCGGCATGTGGTTAGTTTTAAAATAAATACCGACCATGGCACCGAGTTCAAGGTAAATAAACAATAATAAAATATCGTCAATCGTGGCGAATTGTTTAACCGTAATAATTTCAAAAATAGTATGACCCGCAGACCATAAAATCATACAGCCGATGACAAACAGCGCAAGATAATGAAAACCTTCTACAGCAATATTGCCAAGTCGGTCGAGGAGGGCTTCGATTTTTTCTACTTTGGGATCACGGTGTGTCATATATATTCCTCCTGTGTATATCACTTGAATGCCCATTAAATACCAAGCAAATTTCATGCACATGAAGCGCATATGACAAAAATATTTTTTAGGTTTAATAAAGGTTTTAATGTTAAGTTTGAGCCTAAATTTTGTCCTATAAGAATGAAGCGACGATGTATCAACCAACGCATTTTAAACATGATGAACTCCCTGATCTGATTGATCTTATGCGTAAGTATGCTTTGGCGACAGTAATACTGACTGCACCCAATGGTGAGTTGGAAGTGAATCATTTACCACTAGAATATGACGCTGAGTCAGGCGAATTGGGCATATTGCGCGGTCATATTGCCAAGGCCAATCCAATGTTTGAATTGCTAAATCAGTCAGCGCAAGCCTATGTGATTTTTCATGCCGATGATGCATATATTTCGCCAAGCTGGTATGAAGGAAAACAGGAGCATCATCGCGTTGTACCGACATGGAATTACCGCGTGGTACATGTCAAAGGCAAGATACGTAAAATTGCAGATGAAAAATATTTACGAGGGCTTCTGGCTCGGTTGACTCGGCAACATGAAGCTAGCCAACCCGTGCCATGGAAAATGGGCGATGCGCCTCATGATTTTATCGCGGAACAACTGGAAAAAATTATAGCGATTGAAATCGAAATAGACTCAATTTTGGGTAAGTTTAAAGTCAGTCAAAATCGCAGCGTTGTAGATGCAATGAATGTGGCAAAAGCTTTGGAAATGTCGAATGCTGAAATGGTTGAGTCGATCAAAAAATTTTATCCCATGAAATAACAGGCTAAAGAATCATGCCCAATAGGATTGAAACTGAACGTTTATGCCTGAGAAAGTATCAGTTAGGAGATGAAATTTCATTATTTGATACATATTTTTCGAATATAGAAGCAACTCGTTATCTTCAGCGGTTACCACATTTAACGATTCAACAGACCAAGAGTGTTTTAGAAAAGTGGGCAGATCATTGTTGGTCGACAGATAATACTGATTTTGCATGGGTGATTAGTGATAAGAATACGCAGTTAGCGATGGGCTTACTGTATTTCTTCAATCAAGAAAACCATGGAGAAATACATTTTGGGTTAGGGGTGAATTTTCATGGTTGTGGTTATATGACTGAGGCCTTAATTGGGGTAATTAAGTATTTAAAGCAGAATCATGTCACGAAGGTTGTTTCATCGTTTTGTGCTGAGGAACATCTAGCATCACAAAATGTCTTAATGAAGGCAGGATTTAAACAAGATAAAGATAAAACGCATTGGGCTACATTTCCAATGCTAGACGATCAGCTCCATTCTTGTTTTACATATCGAATGGAATTAGGAGATTGTGAATAAGTAAGTATGCTTATGATTTTTTGAAAAAGTTGCACTCAGTGTTTATGCAATAAGAGCAGTAAAATAAAAAAAATGCCCGATAAATCGGGCATTTTTGATTTTGTACGGCTAATTAAGCTTGGTTGGTAAAGTAATCTTCAGAGAAGTTCATGATCACTTCAGAACCTGCTTTTACTTTAGCAATGCGTAAAGCCAATTCAGGTAAAATACGCTGCGTGAAGTAAAGAGTCAGTGCAAGTTTGTTTTGGTAGAACTCGCCATCTTTGTCTTTTGCTGCATCTGCAATGCGGGCAAACATATAGGCAAAGCTGAGTAGGCCTACAGCATGTAGGTAATCAACTGCTGCTGAGTTCGGGAACTCAATATTTTCACGAGCAGCTTCAAGTACATATTGAGTCACCGCTTCAACTTCAGCTGCTGCATCTAATGTTGCATCTTTGATGTAGTTCAAGCTGGCATCTAAGTTATTGGCAAAATCGCGGATTTCTTGGATATATTCAGCAATGAATTCACCATTGCACTTAATGGTTTTACGACCAATTAAGTCTTGCGATTGAACACCGTTGGTCCCTTCGTAAATCTGTGCAATACGAAGGTCACGAATACATTGTTCCATACCCCATTCACGAATAAAGCCATGACCACCGAAGACCATTTGCGCATCGAGTGTTGCTTGGAAAGCTGTATCTGTTAAATACGCTTTCGCAATAGGTGTTAACAGCGCAACACGGTTATTGGCTGCTTTGACTGCTTCTGGGTCAGTAGAGAACTTGGTAATGTCCAGTTGTTGACCAACATAAACCGCAAATGCACGAGACGCTTCATTGTTGGCACGTGCGTTCAGCAACATACGACGTACATCACCATGAACTAAGATGCTGTCTGCAGGTTTTGCAGGCGATTGAACGCCAGAAGCGCTACGGCCTTGTAAACGATCAGTCGCATATTGCGCTGCATTTTGATAAGCAAATTCAGAAGCACCTAGGCCTTGAATACCCATAGACAGACGTTCGTAGTTCATCATGACGAACATCGCTGCAAGGCCTTCATTTTCTTTACCAACCAGGTAGCCTTTCGCGCCATCAAAGTTCATCACACATGTTGCAGACGCTTTGATCCCCATTTTATGTTCAATAGAACCAGGGCCTACAGCATTACGCTCACCCAATGAACCATCTGCATTCACCAAGAATTTAGGTACGATGAATAGTGAAATTCCGCGTGATCCCGCAGGCGCATCAGGCGTTTTCGCTAAAACTAAGTGGATGATATTTTCAGAAAGGTCGTGGTCACCGCCAGTGATGAAGATTTTCGTACCAGTAATGTTATAAGTACCGTCTTCATTACGTTCAGCTTTAGTTTTGATAATACCTAAATCTGTACCTGCATGCGGTTCAGTTAAGCACATCGTGCCTGACCATTCGCCTGTATACATTTTTGGCAAATAAGTTTCTTTTTGCTCTTGTGATGCATAGCTGTTTAATGCCATGCCTGCACCTACAGAAAGAAGCGGGTAGAGCATGAATGATGGGTTGGTTGCAAACAGCATTTCGTCAGACAGAACAGTCAGCATTTTTGGCATGCCTTGACCGCCCCATTCTTCATCTGCGCCTAGACCAATCCAGCCGCCTTCTGCATATTGTTTAAATGCTTCTTTGAAACCAGCAGGAGTCGTGACATTGCCATTGCTATAGGTTGCGCCTTCTTCATCACCTGTGCGGTTTAAAGGATGAGTGACGTTTTGCGCAAATTTTGCCATTTCTTCAAGAATGGCTTCTGCAGTTGCAGCATCAACGTGAGCAAGATTTTCGTTGTTTTGCCAGAATTGTTCTGCTTTAAAAACATCATTTAAGATGAATTTCATATCTGCAAGCGGCGCATTATAAATTGGCATGTTCGTTCACCTGTTTATTGTTTGAATCTATGGACTTGGGGCAATTTATATCGACACAAAGCGTGGAGAAAATTGACCAAAGTAAAATTATGGGACTATTTATAAAGAAAAAGGACTGCCAATGCTATGACCGTCCTTTCTCTATTTCTGCACTCAAGAGTACAATTTTTTGAATATGTTTTAGATATTCACATTAGAATGCAAAGTGTTCTGCATCCAATGCCATAAGAGGATCTAGGCCACCTGCGATCACTTCTACATGAGAGCGAACGCGCGGTAAGATTTTCTTGAAGTAGAAGCGAGCAGTCGTTACTTTCGCATTGTAGAAATCAACATCTGTTGTTCCTGCAGCTAAAGTTTCTTGTGCAACTAGCGCCATGCGAGCCCATAAATAAGCAAGCGTTACATAACCAGAGAAGTAGAGGTAATCGACTGCAGCAGCACCCACTTCTTCAGGGTTTTGCATTGCTTTCATACCAATCTGCATGGTTAAGTCGCCCCATTCTTTGTTTAGCGCAGCAAGCGGCTCAACAAATTCTTTCATGGCAGCGTTGTCTTTGTTAGCTTCAACAAATTTATGGATGATCTTGGTGAAGTCTTTCAACATTGCACCTTGAGTACCCAATACTTTACGGCCTAACAAGTCAATTGCTTGAATTTCAGTCGTACCTTCGTACAAGCATGAAATACGTGTATCACGTACAATTTGTTCCATACCATGTTCAGAAATGAAGCCGTGGCCACCAAATACTTGAACACCGTGTTTTGCAGATTCAGAACCTGTTTCAGTCAAGAATGCTTTAGCAATTGGAGTTAATAATGACAAGATATTGTCAGAGAACTTACGTTCTTCTTCAGTTGCACCTTGTTCCACGATATCGGCATGGAAAGACAATAAGTAAACTAGAGCACGACCAGCTTCAGCAAATGATTTTTGCGTAAGCAGCATGTTGCGCACTGCAGGGTGCACGATAATTGGATCTGCTTCTTTTTCAGGTGCTTTAGGGCCTGAAAGTGAACGCATTGCCAAACGGTCTTTTGCATAAGCAAGCGCACCTTGGAAAGCACCTTCAGAAGCTGAAAGACCTTGTACAGCAGTACCGATACGTGCAGTGTTCATGAATGTGAACATGCAGTTTAGACCGCGGTTTTCAGGGCCAATCAAGAAGCCTTTTGCGTTATCAAAGTTGATGACACAAGTCGCGTTACCATGGATACCCATTTTGTGTTCAATCGAACCACAACGTACCGCATTGCGCTCACCAATTGAGCCATCAGCATTTACATTGAATTTAGGTACGATGAATAATGAAATACCTTTCGTGCCTTTTGGTGCACCTGGAAGACGAGCAAGGACGATATGGATGATATTTTCAGCCATGTCGTGTTCACCAGCAGAGATAAAGATTTTCTCGCCAGAAATTGCATAGCTGCCATCCGCTTGTGGTTCAGCTTTAGAGCGGATAATACCTAAGTCAGAACCTGCATGAGATTCTGTTAAGCACATCGTACCAGTCCATTCACCTGAAACAAGTTTAGGAAGGTAAGTGTCTTTTTGCTCTTGAGAACCGTGATGTTCTAATGTACGGACAGCACCATGAGATAGACCAGGGTACATACCCCATGCCCAGTTCGACGTACCCACCATTTCTGAAATGATGTTGCCTAAAGAAACCGGTAAGCCTTGACCGCCGTATTGTTCTTCAGCAGATAAAGATGGGAAACCGAGTTCGATATATTTTTGATACGCTTCTTTAAAACCAGTTGGTGTTGTTACAACGCCATCATTCCAAGTACAACCTTCACGGTCGCCGACTTGGTTAAGAGGAGAAAGTTCATTTTCACAGAAGTCAGCAGCAGCTTCTAGATATTGGTCAACCAACTCACGACTTACGGTGTCTGAAAATGCAGGCAGTTGTGCATAGTGATCTTCTGCTTTTAAAAGTTCATGCAGAACAAATTGCATATCACGTAAGGGCGCTTTGTATTGTGGCATATCGTTTTCCTCAATACTGGTTTCTACCAGCGTTAGTAATCCTAAATAAACATTTGAACGTGTCTTCAATGACACGTATTGGAATGGTTCTAATCGTGCAACATCTTCTTATTGGGTACAAGCATTTCAGGGCGATTTGTTGGTGACTGTAAAGTCAAAGAAATATCCCTTGAAAATGCTAAGTGCATTGAGTGTAAACACTTTTGGCTGAAAATGAATGACACAAATAGTCAAAAAGCGTAAAAAGATATGTCCAATAAAAAAGGCACTCATGGGAGTGCCTTTTTTTACGCAATGATATTGCGATCTAAGTTTGGATTATTTCACTGGTGCTGGCGTTGGGGCAACAGGAGCTTTAGGTTGGAAGCGAACTTCACATTTACCATTGATTTGCTGTTCGCCAACTTTAATGGCAACCGCACTGCCATCAGTCTTGCCTTGGCATGCTTTCATAATGGCTTGTTGCTTCGCTTGGCGTTCAGCTAAACGTTGATCAAACTGTTTAGTCAGTTCTGCACGTTTTGCATCAGTCAGTGGCTCACCACGTTGCATCTGACCACGCATGTCGCCACGCATTGGACGATGTTCACCGCGCATTGGTTTGTGTTCACCACGTGCTTTTTTCATGTCTTGACGGTCTGCTTTGAACACCATGGTACATGTACCATCAATGTTTTTATCGCCAGCTTTTACTTGAACTGTTGAACCTGTAGCCTTGCCATTACAAGCTTTTTGCATATCAGCAAACACTTGACGTTGCTCTGCACGCATTTGTTTAAAATGTTCACGTTGCTCAGGTGACATACGACGATCTTGATCACCATGATGTTGTTTCATCATACGGCCATGATCGTTATCTTTTGGTGCGGTTGTCGATTGACAGGCAGTTAATGCACCCATGCTCAATACGCTTGCACCGATTAAAGCCATTTTGGTCATTTGTTTCATAGTCTTTACCCCACCAGATTAGATATTTTTCCGATGGTTAAAGATTAAATAATAAAGATGTAGAAACAATGGAGAGTTTTTTAGTTGCGTGTTCGCTACAATAATGAATATAGAAGAAAAATGAGAGCTCTCTTTTGAAAATACGTCGTATCCCGATTGCCCTACGCTTGTTTCTGACTGTGCTGTTGACGACGCTCGTCATCACAACGGTAAGTCTTGGCGTTTTGCATTGGAATATGCAGCGTAATTTCACCAAATATGTGGCCGATGTCGAGATGCAAAAGCTTGACCATGTCATTGAAAATTTAGCCGATGTGTATACGGTCTATCATGATTGGGGCAATGCGATTCAGGCACAGATTCTGCAAATTGAAGGGCAGGCAGCACCAGATGACTATGATCGTCTCTCTCGGTGGTGGTTACGTCGTCAATATGACATTGCATTGCAGCAGCGCTATTTTCAAGATCATAGTTTGAATGCAGCATCGATGCTGGCAACACCACAGCAAACGGCAGAGCAAAAAATTGAAGAGCTGAAATGGCTGGAACAAAACTTACCATCTGAGTTCCAACCCTTTGAAGGTTTAAAATTTCCTTTAAGTACGAACCAAAATGTATTCCGTCCAAAAGAGTCGAACACAGATGAAAAAGATGCAGATCAATCCTCACAAAGTAACAGTAATAATGGTGGTAAGAAACAATTTATCCAAATGCCTGACCGCTTGGGCTTGAGTTCGCGTTTATCTTTATATGATGCACATCGCCAATTTGTTGTGGGTGAGCCGACAGATGAACAAATCTCTTATCGTCCGATTATGGTGAATAATCAAATCGTGGGATATTTGGGGCTCAAACCTGTCCTCGATCAAGATGATGCGATCAGTATTAACTTCTTTAGTAAGCAAAAACGTTATTTATTATTGGTTTATGCGCTTACGTTTATTGCAAGTTTGATTGCAGCATTGTTATTGGCAACATACTTTAAAAAACCGATTCAGCGTTTGTTAATGGGAACACGTGAATTAACCAAGGGCAATTATCAACATCAAGTTGCGGTGAACCGTAATGATGAGCTTGGTGATTTATCGAATGAATTGAATCAGTTGGCCGTAATTCTCGATCAGCATGAAACCTCACGTCGTCAATGGGTGGCCGATACTTCACATGAATTAAAAACACCTTTAGCAGTATTACAGGCACAGATTGAAGCGATGCAAGATGGCATCCGCAAACCAACGCCTGAACATTTTACTTCGATGCTGAATCAAGTCAGTAGTTTGAAAAAATTGACCAAAGATTTGGCAGATTTGGCGCAAGCTGATGCACAGCAATTAAATTGTTATCTCACTACGATTAATCCGTGGGATGTCGTTGTGCAGGAAGTTGAAAGCTTTAAGCCGAAGTTTGAGCAAGCAGATTTGAAAATTACCGCAATGGGCGAAGGGACTTCATTACAATTAGATATAGACCGTTTTAAACAGATTATGGTCAACTTATTGGGTAACAGTATTCGTTATACGGAAGCTGGTGGTGAAGTGCATGTTCATACTGAGCAAGATGAAACCCAGTGGACCGTGTATGTTGATGATAGCCCATTTGGTTTAACTGATGAACAGTTGGCACGTTTAGGTGAGCGTTTCTATCGTGTGGATGATTCACGTACGCGTGCAACTGGTGGTACAGGATTAGGATTGGCGTTATCCGTAAAAATAGCTAGAGCATTGGGTGGAGAGTTGAGTTTTGATCATTCTCCATTGGGCGGTTTGCGTTGCAAATTGACATTTCCCAAACAGATGAAATATTAAAAGGAAGCATGCATGAAACATATCATGTTGGTTGAAGATGAAGTGGAACTTGCACAGCTAGTGCGTGATTATCTAGAGGCTGCAGGCTTTGAAGTCAGCATGTTTCATGATGGTCAAGAAGCCTATGAGAGCTTCACGCAGCGTAAGCCGAGTCTAATGATTTTAGACCTGATGGTGCCACGTATGGATGGCTTAACCATTTGTCGTAAAGTACGTGAGCAGTCTGATCTGCCAATTATTATGGTGACTGCACGAACTGAAGAAATCGACCGTGTATTGGGGCTCAATATGGGTGCTGACGATTATGTCTGCAAACCGTTTAGTCCGAAAGAATTGGTGGCACGTGTGCAAGCGGTATTACGTCGTTTAGAACGTAAAGCAGAGCCAGAGGTGAATGATTTATTCCGTATGGACAAAGCACAGCAACGCATTTGGTATCAACAAAAAGCGTTGAGCTTAACGCCAACTGAGTTTCGTTTACTTGAGTTGTTTTTAGAGCATGTAGGGCAGGTGTATTCACGTGCGCAATTGCTTGATCATATTAACCCAGACAGTTTTGAAGTGGCTGACCGTGTGATTGATAGTCATATTAAAAATTTACGTCGTAAGATTTCAGATGCAGCGGAAACCGGCAACCGTCATGAGTGGATTCAAGCCGTGTATGGCGTTGGTTATCGTTTTGAATATCCAGAAGATTAAAATAGATTGTAAATACTGAAAGGACAGGCTTCGGCCTGTTTTTTTTTGCTACGTGTATAGCTAGTTGCATTAATTTTAAATACAAGAAGAACCGAAAGCCATAAAGATTTAAAATGCGAAATTTGCGCATTTAATGAAAATTGGTTATTATTTTGTTGGAATATTCACCAGTATGTTTGAGCTGGCAGAGTTCAATGTAGACATAACAATTTTTAAAAATGGAACAGCCAGAGGGCAGAACAGATGAAAAATAGCGCATTTGCAATAATAATGGTCACGGGTTTCTTGGGTTTAACGGCATGTGGCGGTAGTGGTCGTGATGAGACAGAAAGTGTACCGCCAGAGCCAGTCGCCGATGCTATGGTACAAAAAAGCGTAGAAGAGCTGACTTTATTAGATGTGAATAATCTTGCTTTAAATGCTGCGTCGATTCAGATTTTAACTGATGAAGAATGGCAAAAAGTACAAGCAGGCAGTCTGAAAACAGCAATAAATACAATCACAGCAGATGATTCTGAACAGTTATTTCCACCGATCAACAGTTTACCGACAGCGACTCATTTTAAAGGTCAAAGTTACCTTGCCAATGCTCAAGGCATCGTTAAACTGCCTAAATTGGCTGCAGGCACATATTATGTTTTGGTCACTAAAAATGGACAGTCTGCAGTTTCGGCATTCTTGATCCATCCTAAAAATACCAATAAGAGCATTGTATTGAATGTGGTTCTCAACTGCTTAGACCAAGACTGTCAGACATTAAGTGATGCACCAGTCAATGATGCAGTGGTCGGAACATTGTCTGGTCAAGTGATTTTTAAAGGGAAACCTTTGGCGAATGCGCAAGTGTCATTGTCTGGCGGTACAGCGACCAATGGCGCATTTGTTAGTGCTTTGACTGATGCCAATGGATATTTCACGCTTTCATTTAATGTATCCAGTGCGCTGCTTGAAGCATTGAAAAATGCCACGCTCACCATTAACGGTGCAGGAATTAATACTATTACGAAAAAAGTTACGGTCATTGCTTCTTCTGCATCGGGCTATCAATTTGAAGTGCTGCCTGAAACAGCATCTGCAGATGTGGTATGGCGTGAAACTTTTGAAGCGGATTCTGCTACTCGCAATGCATGGACAAGGTCGCAGCCAAGTGTGGCCAATGTTGATTGGCAGTTGCTAAACAAAGGTCACAACATCCGTAATAATCAAGTGAATCAGCGTGTACGCTTAGCGCCGAATGACCAAAGTCAAGGCAAGGTGCCTGAGCCACTGCAAGGTAATACGGCATATTGGTATGGCGACAAAGTAAATGGCAACTTTATTGGCGCTTTAAGTGATTCATCTTTGGCTCCAGAGTTTGATGGCGGAACATCTAATACCCATAATATGGGTGAGTTAATCTCACCTGCCATTAATCTAAGCCAGTATCAAGCGCCTTTGAGTTTAAGCTTTAAAACATGGTGGGAAATTGAGTCTGTCAATCCAAATAATCAGGGATTCGATTTGATGAATATTTTAGTTTCTACCGACGGCGGCAATAGCTTCAAGACTTTGGCTCGATTAAACCCGCTGGCAGATCCATCCTCGGCATATGAGCGCGCGCCGATTCCATACAGTAATTTAGGCTTTAACCTCGCACCGGCTGCTGTTCAGCAAGAAGCAATTTCATTAGATGAATATGCAGGCAAGGCCAATGTTCAGCTGAAATTCCAATTCAGAACAGTCGATCAACTTTATAACGGTTTCCGCGGTTGGATGATTGATGATGTGGTGATTCAGAAAAAAGCCGGAACTTTCCCATTATTTGATGGTGCGAGTTTTGACGAAAATTTAGATAGTTTCTCTCAGGACTATAATGGCGTCGCTGCAAAACAAGCGGACACTGTGCTGAAAAGCACGAAGAGTTATGCACGGTGGGCTGAAGTTCCACAGCGTAAATAACGATTTACATGGTGGTGCAGTATGAATGGTTAGAATAGGTTTAGACGTACTGCATTCACTATCAATCATCCATCAAGTGCAGTGAATGCTAAAAAGCAGCTCTCTATTGAGGGCTGTTTATATTTAAAGGGACAATATATTCAGCCACTTAAGTATGCTGGCAGCTAGAGCTTCCGGCTGTTCGAGTGGAATCTTATGGCTCGTATTGTCCATCCTATCAATTTGACCAAGTGCTATGGAGAAATGCAGCTCACGCGCTGTATTCCATAATGATTCATACAGAAATGATCTGCGAATATTTGGCTGCAAAGAGCTGCACAGGCTACAATCCACTTTTTTATAAGATGAGAACGTGTTGTGAGCAGCGAAATGCCTCAACTGCAGCGCCGATTAAAGAACCGCCATATTCAGCTGATTGCAATGGGTGGCGCAATCGGGACAGGGCTATTTTTAGGCTCTGCGCATATTATTGAGTCGGCTGGACCATCGATAATTCTGGGCTATTTGATTGGTGGTTTGATTGCTTTTCTGATTATGCGCCAGCTGGGCGAGATGATCGTGCAAGAGCCAGTCACAGGTTCATTCAGTTATTTTGCTTTTAAATATTGGGGCAAGTTTGCGGGCTTTTTAACAGGCTGGAACTACTGGATTCTGTATATTTTAGTAGTGATGACCGAGCTGACCGCGATAGGCAAATATATCAATTACTGGTGGCCGCATGTGCCTGCTTGGGTTTCAGTTTTGGTGTTTTTTGCTGTGATTACGCTAGCCAATTTAGCTAATGTCAAACTGTATGCAGAATCTGAATTTTGGCTGTCGATGATTAAGGTTGTGGCGATTGTTGCCATGATTATTTTTGGTATATATCTGCTACTTACAGCAGGCGCAGCCTCTACCGCTTCGATTAATAATTTATGGGTACATGGCGGCTTCTTCCCGCACGGTTTTGAAGGCTTATTCTACATGCTAGCCTTTATGATGTTTGCTTTTGGCGGCATTGAATTAATCAGCATGGCGGCGGCAGAAACTGAAAATCCTGATCAAAATATCCCGAAAGCGGTGAATCAGACCGTGATCCGCGTGTTCTTATTTTATATCTGTTCCTTGGCGGTACTGCTTTCGCTGGTGCCGTGGAACCAGTTGAAACTTGGCGGTCTGGATCATAGTCCTTTTGTGATGATTTTTAATCAGATGGGGATTGATTGGGCGGCGCATTTGCTGAATTTTATTATTTTGACGGCATCCGTTTCGGTCTGTAATAGCGGCATGTATGCCAATAGCCGCATGCTGCTCGGTTTGGCAGAACAGGGCAATGCGCCAAAAGCCTTTAAACATGTGAATAAATACGGTACGCCGATTGCTGCAGTTTTATTTTCTGCTTTGCTGATTTTTGGCTGTGTGCTGCTGAATTATTTCTTACCTGAAAAAGCATTGAGTTATTTGATTTATATCGTGGTGAGCGCTGCGGTGCTGAATTGGATGCTGATCAGCTTGATTCATTTGAAGTTTAGAAAAGCGATGCAGCAACAGGGCATACTGACCAAGTTTCCTGCTTTATTTGCACCGTTCACCAACTATTTTGTTTTGGTGTTCATGCTGATGATTTTATACATCATGTGGAATCAGGGCTTTATGCTGTCGGTGCTGATGCAGCCCGTATGGATTTTACTGCTGTATGTGCTGTTTAAAGTGATGCAATTGAAGAAGGTTTAATACTATGAAGGCTTAGGGATGAGCCTTTGTTCACTGTCACTAAAAAATGATTTTGAAAAATTCTGAGAAAATACGCAAATTGAGTGAATATTCATATAAAAACTGCTCTAGTGCACTCAATTCTAGGGCGAATTTAAATAAGATTATGATTTATATTGGATAAAACAAATTATTTCGTATAACGTGTATTATGCTGATTTTAGAAAACTTAATCTATGTTATATGACAGAAGCTTGGAATATTAATTCAATAAAAAATTATTTAATTTTTCAAAAGTCTTCGATGATTTTTTACTTTAATAAACCTAGGTTTGTATAAACTTTCTCACGCTGAGTAGCATTTGTTTGATTACGACCATTGTTAAGATAATTTTGTTCTATAAATATGGCCGCTTCTTTCTCTGACATAGGTTTTTTCATGCTAGAAGCAGCTAATAATATGCTATATAGATTAAAGCGATCTTCAGGATATATACAAGCATTATTAACGGTATCCATTGTCATTGCTTGATCTGCATCAGGATACATAAGCTTAAGTTTGCTTACAGTATCTTGGATGCAATATTGATATAGACCTTGGGTTTGTGCAGCACCTTCCATAATTTCAGATTCAGTTAATATTTTATCGCTGAGTTGGTTTTTGAGAATTGAAGAAATTTGATTATTTTCAGGTAATGCAGACCATGCTAATGAATTGAAGCTTAAAGTAATGCCAATGATTATTAGTAGTTTCATTTTGATTATTGGTTTAACTAAAGTAAGAGATTAAGAATTATATAGAAAAATAATATTCCAGTCTGTTAATAATACACCGATTAAACATAATTGCGATTACACGAAATTAAAAAAAATAATCTGATCGTAAGGGAAGTGTTATCTAAACATTCCTCAGCAACTCTATCCTTTGCCGCTGTCCTTTATTTAACTTCGATACAACCAATTCATAAGAATTTAGCACCAAATCCTGCAGCAGTTCTTCTTCCAATTCTTCATCTGTAAAAACAGAAATCCAATGCTGCTTATTCATATGCCAGCCTGCACGAATAAAGGGATAAATATCTCTAAGCATTGAGCCATTGTCTGGCAGTACTTTTAAATTAACGGCTGCTTTGCCTTCTAAATGAAAACTCAGCATAAAAACCTTATCCATCACCTTAAACACATCACAGCCTTCACCAAAAGGCTGGCTGCATGTAGTTTCAGGCAGGGCTAAGGCAGTCCTAGCTGCTATAGCATGTAATACAATCATAATGGATAACCCAAAAATAAGCCTGAGCGTTAAAGCTTAAGGATGAATATGAATAGCGGTATCATTATTCACCAATTGCCAAATTTCATCCATATCAATATTACGCACTGCAATACAGCCCCAAGTCCAATCTTTTTGTGGAAAATAAGTCATCAGCTGTGACGCTGTTTTCACCTGCAAACTGGTCGCTGAACCATGAATCATAATGTCACCACCTGCAGAAACCCCTAAATCTTTAGCCTTCTGTTTATCGGTCGCATTGGGGTAAGAGATATGCAAAGATTTATAAAATGCGCTTTGCGGATTGCGCCAATCTATATGATAAGTTCCTTCTGGCGTTTTGCCATCACCTTCTTGAACTTTATGTCCAAGCGGTTGAAAACCCAGACGCATCGGGTAACGTCGAATGACTTGATCCTGATGTTTTAATTCCAAATAACGCTGAGCTTTATGTACCTGAATATTGTCGATCGGCGTTTCTGTGCGAATTTTTTGAATTTGTGCATCGCTTAATTCAGGTGGAAAGGCTAGTGCATTGGTAGGTGTAGGTAGATATTTTTCAAATTTTTGATAGGCAAGGTAGGCCGCCACAATACAGAAGAGGGTAGCGAAACTAAAAATAGCGATACGTTTTCTTGTCATTATTTTTTAGAGGATGGACGGCATTACAGTCCATCCATTTCGGTATTGTGGATAATGTCTAAATTATCCACAATTTTGCTTCGATTGATGCATGAATTTGTGGATAAATGTTTAAGACGAGCAGCTCACCATCACTTCAGGCACATCACTTGGCAAGGGGCCTAAATCTTCTGTTGTTTCCAGTTCAGGCTGTTTCAGATAAGGCTGGCTTAGTAATGTAAATAAGCGTTCAACTTCAGAAAAATCATTACGCTCTGCCAGTTCAATGGCTTTTTGCGCCATGTGATTTCGCAAAATATAATGCGGATTGGCCTTTGCCATTTCAGCATCTAAAGCATCGGTGTCCTGATGCGCACGGATGCTTTCATATTGGGCTAAGAAACCTTCAAATGCGCGACGGTCTAAACAGTCATCTTTAATGGCTTCATATTCATGATTTTGCAGACGAATAAAGCTTTGCGTGTAATCCAGCTGTTCACTTTGCAGAATACGCAAAAAGGCCATGGCGCAGTCAAAGCTGTCTTTATGAAAACTTGGCAAACCCATTTTCTGAGCTAAGCCCAATTTATAATGTTCCAAGAAGGTCAGTTCAAAATGCTCTAAGCACTTAGCTAAATCTTCTTTCCACTGTTCTTTGTCATAGTCCGTAGGGCAGAGCGGAATGAGATTATTCAGCCATTGCCATAAATTCCAATGCCCAATGCTCGGCTGCTGCTGATAGGTATAGCGGCCTTGGTAATCCGAATGGTTGTTGATCCAGTTTGGGCGGAAGCGCTCCATAAATCCATAAGGTCCAAAATCGAGCGTTGAACCAGTAATATTCAGATTGTCAGTATTCATCACGCCATGTGCGAAACCAATGAGCTGCCATTTGGCAATCATCACTGCGGTACGCTGAATGACTTGAGTGGCAAAAGCTAAAATCGGTTGTTCGGCATCCAAGCATTCAGGGTAGTGCCATTCGATGCATTTTTGCGTGAATTCAGGCAGTAAATCGCTTTGATATTGATTTATCCATTCAAAATGCCCCAATCGAATATGACAGTCAGATGTACGTAGCATCATCGCACCGAGCTCGAGTTTTTCGCGCTGTACACCTTGCTCAGAACTGGTAAAACCTACCGCATTGCTTGATGCAACGCCTAAGCTGTTCAGCGCATGTCCTGCCAAATATTCACGAATGGTCGAGCGCAGCACTGCACGACCATCGCCCATGCGTGAGTAAGGGGTCGAGCCGGCACCTTTGAGATGGAGGTCAATGGTTTGCCCATGTTTATCGATGATTTGCGCAATCAATAAGCCGCGTCCATCACCAAGTTGACCGGCCCATTGACCAAACTGATGACCAGCATAGACCATCGCTAGCGGCTCAAATTCCTCAAAGGTTTTTTGCCCACTGCAAATCTCTACCCATTGAGCTTTATCTTCATCCGACCATTGTAACTGTTCAGCCAAAGCAGCATTGAAATGTCCTGATTTTGAGCCTTTTAAGGGTACAGGCTGCTGATGATGGTACAGGCGAGGTGGCAGGGTGTTATATCGGGCATTGAACAGCATAATGATCTTTAAAAATTCAAATTATGTTTAAACTATAGCAAAGACCAGATAGAAAAACTGTAGCTTAAAATGATAAAGCCTCCACAAGGGAGGCTATAACATTTGAGGAGCTTTAAAACAGTTAAGCGGTTTTCTTTTTCAAATTACGCATTAATTGATTCAGTGTTTCACGGTGCTGAGATAGGCGTTGTTCAACTTGCTGGAATTCAAGTTTGAGTTTGTCATCCATTTGATGAATTTTTTCAGCAACGGCGGTTTTCTTCGCTTGAATTTCCTGTTCTTTTAATTTTGCCCAGTCATTTAAGGTTTGCGAAAACGCATCATATTCTTGAGAAATACGTTGCTTAGCTGTTGCAATGTCATCGGTCATGTTGAGACCATAGATCGCAAGGTCTTGTTCAGCATATTTGAACTTCATAGCCAACTCAGCTTTTTTAATATTAAAGCTAGGAATACGGCGTAAATTTTTAGCAAGACCTAATTTAGAGCAGCTCCAAATCAACCATTTTGTTGGATCGTATTGCCACCATTTCACACCATTACGGTAGTCGTATTGGAAAATGTGGTGATAGTTATGATAACCCTCACCCCAAGTAGCAATAGCTAGAACAAAGTTGTCACGTGCTGTATTTTCATCAGTATACGGACGTTTTCCCCACATATGGCAAAGTGAGTTAATAAAGAACGTCACATGATGGCTCAAGATTAGGCGCATTAAACCGCCCAATAATAGAACGCCCCACATGTCGCCAACAGCCCAACCAATTGGTAACAAAATAGCTGCGTGAACGGCAATTACTAAAGGGATGTAATATTTGTCTTGGAACATCACGACTTTATCTTTTAATAAGTCAGGTGCATTTTTATAGTTTGGTGCTGCTGCTGGATAATCACGAAGCATCCAACCAATGTGTGCATACCAAAAACCACGGTTGATTGAGTATGGATCTTGATCCACATCATCAACATGACGGTGATGTGTACGGTGGCCTGAAGCCCAAAATAAAATACTATTTTGAACTGCAAAAGTACCCATGAGCATTAAAATGATTTTTAAAGGCAAGGTTGCTTCATAAGCACGGTGTGCCCATAAGCGGTGATAACCTGCGGTAATACCTAAACTACTAACACCCAGTAAAACAAACATACTGATCCAAGCAGCGGCACTAAAATCATGATTAATGGCATATAACGGAATTGCAATAACTGCGACAATAGGTAAAAACACCAATGCAAAAATGGCAATCCAGTTCATTGGGGCTTTGGGTAGGGGAGCATTCATCTCCAACAGCACTCCTGAAACCTTGGGAGGTATAGATAGGACGAATCCCATTAAATTTTTAAGGGATTTTAAACGTAAAGAATAGTAGCACGGGAAAACCCGTTTTCACCACTGTTATTGTACAGTTGTATTGTTCTAAACAGTAACATAATACGACTGAAGTTATTTGACTTTTTGTGGAGTAAAAAGATGCCAAAAAATCAGCAAATTTGTCAAAATAATCTGAAATTACTTATCAAATACTGCATCTGGGGCAGCTTTCTGATCAGTTGTCTTGGACTGATGGCTTGTCAAAATTCTCCTACGCAGACGGTGACTATAAAGTCACACGGAAAGTCACTGGGCAACAGTATTGAGCAGCCATTAAAAGTTATTCGCGTGAACGATGGGATACAAGATATTCCATGGATGATTGTGAAAATCGCTGGACAAAAAGCTAAGTTCTTTCATCATCAACCTTATCTTCAGTTCAATTCGCAATTTCGACAAATTCAGGGAAATACGGGATGTAACAATATCAATGGCACTTATGTGATCGATACCTTAAAACACAGCATTGATTTGAATGCGCGAGCAGGCTATTTCAGTTGTGATTCGGCTTTGGCTCAAGAGGCTGAACTTTCAGATGCCTTGCAAGCCGCAACACAATTTCAAATAAAAGGGAAACACATGACGATGCAAAACAGTCGGGGACAAACTGTATTGGTTTTGGAAAGAAAATAGACCGATTAAAATAGCGACGTGTTGATCGAGAAGTGAATTACACAAATCTAGGTGGATAAAGCAGCATTAAAAATGCTGCATCATTAATTTAGGATAGTCGGTAATTAAGCCGTTAATGCCCCAATCTTTAAGCTGTTTAGCACGATCAACGTCGTTGACAGTCCACACGCTCACATTTAATTTTGCCTGCTGTGTGGCCTGAATAATGTCTGAATTGGCAAGTTGGTTCATCCAACCAATTTGAATACAACCCAATTCGAGTGCTTGTTCAATCGCTTTAAATTTTACGTCCGTTTCAACCAGTAGCCCACGTTTGAAGCCAGATTTTTTCTGTTGCAAAGCAAGATGAATTTTAGGGTCAAAACTGGTGATCACAGCGGAATGTTCGAACCCTTGGAGCTGTTGTTCCAAGGTTTCAGTCAGCGCTTCAGCTTCAGTCTGTGTCTTCACTGCTTTCACTTCGACTTCAATATGATCGAAGTTATGAATAATTTTGAGCGTTTGTTCGAGCAGTGGCGTCGGCTCAACTTTATTCCATTCTGACCAAGTCACAGCATGGTTATAGGGTTCTAACTCTTGTGAACTACATTCATATAGATGTTTATCTTGACCTGTCGTTCGCATAAATTGGTCATCATGCATGATCACTAGGGCACGATCTTTAAGTTGCCGAACGTCAAATTCGACAGCACGAATCCCTAAGTCTTGAATATATTGAAAACCACCAAGGGTGTTTTCAGGTGCTTCGCCACGAGCGCCACGGTGTCCGATTATGCGCATAAGGGGCCTGCAAAATTGAAAGATAAAAACATAGTGTCCTGTAAGCATGACAGGGAGATGACAGTATTATTTTGAGCCGATCATTTTGAATTACAAGAATGATCGGACGAAATGTTTCAATTTATTTCAATGTAAAATAGACTTTTAATTGGTCAAAGGATTTGAGCAATGTTTTGATCCAATACTTATTGATCAATCGTGTCATTAATATTCTTTTGCCATAACACTTCAGAACCACCTTCGGCGCGCTGTAAAGTTCTTGATGCGACAAATAACCAGTCAGACAGACGGTTAAGTAGTTGCAATGACGGCGCTTGAATGTTTTGGTCACGGTTATGTACAGCCATTAAACGGCGTTCTGCGCGGCGGCATACGCTACGAGCCTGATGGGCAAAGCTACATACTAAAGTGCCTGAAGGCAGGATAAAGTCTTTCAGCATCGGAAGTGCTTCATTCATGCGGTCGATGTCATTTTCCAAAAACTCAATCGACACAGGCTGTACCAAGTTGAAGTTTGGAATGCAGACTTCACCGCCAAGGTCGAATAACCAATGCTGAATCAGGCTAAGGGATTTGTCCCAAGTCGCTTTATCTTCAATGTTGCTAAGGGCAATATGCGAACGCAGAATACCAATACTTGAATTGAGTTCATCGACATCGCCTAAGGCTTCAATGCGTAAATCATCCTTAGCAACACGTGATCCGTCGCCTAAACCTGTCGTGCCTGAATCGCCTGTGCGGGTGTAAATTTTGCTTAAACGGTGGCCCATTTTAATTGTCCATTTTTTGATTAAAAGTTGAATAAATCAGTGTGAAATTAATATCTAACTGTGATGCCAAAGGAAGCCAAACGGCCGCCATTTAAATAGAATTTGCCGTCGAAATTGCCAGCAGAAGCCGTTTTATATTGAACATCGCCGACATTTTGAATATTGGCAAAGAAGCGCAGTTGCTCGTTGGGTTGGTAATAACTATTGAAATCAATCTGAGCATGTCCAGGGATCACATCCTCATCATAATTACTGCTGTCTGAATGGCTGTTCGCACTCAGCGTTGTTGACAGCCCATAATGTTCATCAGCCCAACCAGCTGACAATGCCAGTTTTTGACGTGGGCGGCGGCTCAAATCCAAACCTGTTTTATCATTTTTTGCTTGATTGTAGCTATAACTGGCCTTTGTAAAAAATGCCTCATTGCTCCAATTCACATAGACTTCTGAACCTTGAATGGTCACTGCATCAATATTGGCAAACTTCCAGTTATTGTTGGGATCAGAATCAATAAGGTTATCAATTTCAGTTCTGTAGATAGACATACCAGTTTTTAGTTGTGGTGTCATTTGTAGGTCTAGCCCAATTTCATAGGATTGACTTTCTTCGGGTTTTAAGTCAGGGTTTGCATAGTCGCCATAATATAAGTCGTTCATGGTTGGCGCTTTAAATGCTGTACCAATATTGGCATAGCTACTAAACAACGGCGTGAAAAAATAACGCGCAGCAACTTGTCCGACCGTGTGTTGACCATATTTTTCATGGTCTTCACGACGAATACCCGCTTGAGTTTTTAATTTATCAGTTTGATATTGGTGCTGTAGATAATAACCCGTACTGTTTAAGTCTTGATGAAAATACTCTGCAGTTTTTAGCGTTGATGTTTCTAGCTGCCGATGGGTGATGCCTGCAATGATGTTCTGAGACGGCGTCATTTGCTGTTTTGCGGTCAGTTCATATTCAGTGGATTCATAATGGGTCTGTTCAAAGATTTTGAGCTGTTCCAACTCATCTTTAAAATAAGACACGCGAGCATTCAGGGTCAGCTGATCTGTGGGGTTGAAGCGTGACTTCAGGGTTGCAATTTGATTTTTAAAATCTTGCGACTTTTGCTCATATTGCAGTGAATTCCAGCTGTATTGCTCATATTGAGCATTACCTTGGTTTTCAGAATAATCCAATGAAGTGCCAAAGCGTGTTTCTTCATAGCCAAATTTGGCAGACACGCCTTTTTGATTAAAGCTAGAAGCTCTGGCATTTTTATGTTCATGAATCAGTGTGCCGTCGGTTTCTAAACGCTGTCCACGAATTTGCGCATAAAAACCTTGCTTGGCTAGGTCTACCCCGACAGTACTTTTATAGGTTAGATTTTCACCTATTTCAGCGCTGATAAAAGCTGCATTTTTTTCAGGGGTTTTGCTAATGATTTGTACCACACCACCAATGGCATTGGTGCCATAAAGGACAGATGCTGGGCCTTTTAAAACCTCAATCTGCTTAATGTCTGTGGTATCTATAAAATTATTTGGCGCTAAACCGCTGGCATCATTATTTAAACGGACACCGTCACGCAATACCAAAGTGTGGTCTGACTCTGTGCCACGTAAAAAAAATGAAGCTTGTTGTCCATAGCCACCCAGCTGCACCATATTGATAGAAGCATCACTCATTAATAAATGTGGAAATGATGCAATTGGTGATTGATCTATGAGCGACTCATCAATAATGGAAATACGCGCAGGCACATTTTCTAATTTTTCTGCAGAACGTGTTGCTGTGACGACAATGGTGTCCAATTTAGGTTGTGCAATGGAATCTGCTGCAACAGATATTTGGGAGCTAAAAATACAAAGGGCAGATATGCCAGCTGCAAGCGCAGTCGGCTGAAAAGGAAAAGGCATACAATGCTCCATGCATTTACCCCACGTAAATGATTGAGTGATAGAACACAGTGAGCAGGTATCGGACTGGCAAGGCATTGCTTGCACACCGTTGCGGGGGCAGTGTTGTGGAAACTTCCCATGCCAACTGTTGTGAATGGCTTAAGTATAGAGAACTCCGATTTATCGAACAATCGAAACTATGGGGTATTTGAAGATAGGTACATATACAGCTTGACTTGCTGTGGAGCAGAAATTAATCTGCCTGCGCTTCAGGTGCTTTCTTAATTGAGAAGTGAAACTGGGAAGTCAGTCTAAACATTGAAAAGTGATTTGAATCTGACACTGCCCCCGCAACGGTGAATAGGCTTTATTTCGATAAATCCTTAAGTCCGGAGACCGGCCTGATGCAGACCTATACATAATGCGGCGGGCGTTATAGCGGGATTGCATCATGACGCCAATATAGGCCTTGCATTGCTGCCTGAATCCGCCTGCGTTATCCATTTTATTATTCGCACGGGCGGTGCGATCGGGGAATACAGCATGCATTCTTTTTCTAAGACTCTTATCGGGTCACTTTTTGTTTTATCTCCACTTTCTGCTGCGATGGCAGCAGACCAAGTTTATCAGCTTCCAGTGATTACCAACACGGTTGCCAATATTGTTGAGCAAGACGCACAAAAAACTTTGGCAGCAGTCACAGTCATTAACCGTGAAGAAATTGAACGTAAGCAATTTACTTCTTTACAAGAATTGCTTCGTACAGTGCCGGGCGTAACGTATACCAACTCTGGTGGTTTAGGTCAGCCAACCAGTATTTCAATTCGTGGTACAGGTTCTACTGCGGTATTGGTATTGGTGGATGGTCAAAAACTGGGTTCGGCAACTTCAGGCCAAACTTCATTTGAGCATTTGCCAGTTGATCAAATTGAACGTGTAGAAGTGGTCAAAGGTCCGCGCTCAAGTTTATATGGTTCTGAAGCTGTAGGCGGTGTGATTCAAATCTTCACCCGTAAAGGGACGCAAAATGGCGTAAAACCATTTGCTTCGCTCAAGTATGGTTCACATGAAACTTACGATGCAAATGTCGGTGTGAATATTCGTCAGGATAATTCTTGGGCGACGCTGAGTTTGGCAGGCTTGAAAACACAAGGTTTAGATGTAACAACTTTGCCGACTGAAACAGATAAAGATGGTTATGAAAACTATTCTGCGTCCATCAAAGCGGGTCATCAATTTAATGATCAATTTGCAGCTGATTTTAATGTTCTCTATGTAAATGGTGAAACAAATTACGATAGTCCATATAATGTAAATCCTTACAACAAGGTCGAGCAAAATGTGTATGGCGTAGGCTTTAGCTATTCTCCTGTAGATCTTTGGAAAACGCAGCTTAAATTTGGCCGTTCAGAAGATAAATACGAAACCTTTAGTGCAGATAAATCAACTGGTGTATTTGATACCACAAAAGACAGCATCAGCTGGTTAAACACATTATCTTTCAATGCCAATAACACACTATTGGTGGGTGTGGATTACTTAAATGATCAAGTCGACAGCACCACCAATTACGATGAAAAAGAGCGTGATAATGTCGGTTACTATGCGCAATATCTTGGTGATTTTGGTCGAGTGAACCTGCAAGCTGCTATTCGCTTAGATGATAACGAACAGTTTGGTGATCACACCACAGGCAATGCCGCTGTTGGTTATTCATTTAATGACAACTACAGCACTTATGTTTCATACGGTACCGCTTTCCGCTCACCAACATTTAATGACTTATATTATCCGGGCTGGTCAAATCCAAACTTAGTCCCTGAAGAGTCTGAAAATATTGAAATTGGATTCAAAGGGTCGCAATGGCTGAACTGGTCTGTTTCTGCCTTCCATAATGAAATTGATAATATGATTTCAGGCGGAACCAATATTGCGAAAGCAAAAATTAAGGGTGTGGAAGCTGAGTTCGGACAGTCACTGGACAACTTCACGTGGAACTTAAACTATACGTATCAAGAGCCTGAATATAATTCGGGGGCGACCAAAGGCAATCAAATTGCGGGTCGTGCAGGTCAATTATTGAATGTATCTGCAGATTATACGATGGATAAATGGACGCTAGGTGGCTCTGTACACGCAGAAGACCAGCGTTATAAGGATGCCGCTAATACAACAAGCTTTGGCAGTTTTGCGACAGCAGATGTACGTTTAACCTATCAAGCGACCCCTGAATTTTCTGTACAAGCCAAACTTGCCAATATGTTTGATAAAGAATATTACACCGTGTATGACTCATTTGATGACTATTACTACCGTCAAGACGGCCGTACTGCTTGGCTAACCTTACGTTATGCAATGAAATAATTGAATCAATTATTCAAAAAGCTCTGATCATTCAGGGCTTTTTATTTTTGCAGTGGAATCATGCTGAAAATCCACGCAATGCATGAAAATTGCATTACAATGATTCGCCTTTATATTCATAGATAGGCTATGAATAGGGCGGAGTTAGAGCCAAAACAACATGCGAACCCGTGCCAAAATCTGCGGAATTACACGTATTCAAGATATTCAATCAGTCGTCCAAGCTGGCGTAGATGCGATCGGATTTGTATTCTTTGCGCCCAGCCCGCGCAGTGTAACGGCAGTGCAGGCCGCTGAACTGATTCAGCATGTGCCGCCGTACGTGCAGACCGTGGGTTTATTTGTGAATGCGTCGGCTGTGGACATACAGGCTATTTTAAAAATTTCACCTGTAGACATCCTGCAGTTTCATGGCGATGAAAGCCCTGAACAGTGCCAAACGATTGCGAAGTCCGTTGGACGCCGTTGGTATAAAGCCATTCAAATGAAACCTGAATTGGATGTGATTGCAGAAATCCAAGCTTTTCAGCAGGCAGGGGCAAGCGCCGTACTGTTAGATGCATGGCATCCTGAGCTGAAAGGCGGTACAGGGCATAGCTTTGACTGGGCACAGTTCCCAAAACTCGATATTCCTTTAATTTTGGCGGGCGGTTTAAAGCCTGACAATATTGAAGAAGCGATTCAAACCACTGGCGCTTACGCCGTAGATGTGAGCGGTGGTGTAGAATCGGCAAAAGGTATTAAAGACCAACAACTCATAGAACGCTTTATGCAAGGAGTCCATCGTGGATCAGCAAAATAAGATTGACTATACCCAATTCCCTGACGCACAAGGGCATTTCGGTATTCATGGCGGGCGTTTTGTGTCAGAAACTCTAATGGCAGCACTTAAGGACTTAGAAAAGCTCTATTTCCGCATGAAAGATGATGCCCAGTTTTTGGCAGAATTCGACCGTGACTTGGCGTATTACGTCGGTCGTCCTAGTCCTTTGTATTATGCTGAACGATGGTCGAAAGAGTTGGGTGGTGCGCAAATTTATTTAAAACGTGAAGACCTGAACCATACAGGTTCACATAAAGTGAATAACACCATTGGTCAGGCTTTGCTGGCTAAGCTTTCAGGTAAAAAACGTATTATTGCCGAAACAGGTGCAGGTCAGCACGGTGTAGCAACGGCAACGATTGCAGCACGTTTAGGCCTTGAATGCGTGGTGTTCATGGGTGCAGAAGACGTAAAACGTCAAGCGATGAACGTGTACCGTATGCGTTTACTCGGTGCGACTGTTGTGCCTGTAGAAAGCGGTTCAAAAACATTGAAAGATGCTATGAACGAAGCGATGCGTGACTGGGTCACAAACGTAGATTCTACTTATTACGTGATTGGTACCGTTGCAGGTCCGCATCCGTATCCGCAATTGGTTCGTGATTTCCAATCGATTATTGGTCGTGAAGTGCGTAAACAAATTCAGGAACAAGCTGGCCGTTTACCAGATGCGCTTGTTGCATGTGTAGGCGGCGGTTCAAATGCAATGGGCTTATTCTATCCATTCTTAAATGATGAAGATGTGAAAATGTACGGTGTTGAAGCTGCAGGCTACGGCATTGAAACGGGCAAGCATTCTGCACCATTAAACGCAGGTCATGTCGGTGTACTTCACGGTAACCGTACGTACTTGATGTCGGATGATCAAGGTCAAATCATTGAAACACATTCAATCTCTGCAGGCCTGGACTACCCAGGTGTAGGCCCTGAGCACAGTTTCCTCAAAGATATGCACCGTGTGAACTATGTGCCAATCAATGACACTGAAGCGCTACAAGGCTTCCGTGATTTAACCCAAATTGAAGGTATTATCCCTGCATTGGAAAGCTCACATGCGATGGCTTATGTGACGAAACTTGCGCCGACCATGGACAAAGACCAAATCATTATTGCGACTGTATCAGGCCGTGGTGATAAAGACTTAATGACCGTTGCCCGCATTGATGGCGTGGAAATGGTTGAGATGTAAAATCTCCCCCAACCCCTCTTTAATAAAGAGGGGAAAAGCCCTGCTTTGTTAAAGGTGAGGATTAAAAAATCGCGCAGAAGCAATTCCGCGCGATTTTTTTTTGGCTGAAAATTTTATTAAGGCAAATCACTACAAAACTGATGCAGAATAAAAGTGTGAAATAAATCACAATACTGTGTAAATTTTATTGCTTTAGAAAGACTTTATAACAATGACGTTTACCCAATTGGTTCGTGCAGAATCCTTTCCAACCCATATTTATTGGCAATGGCGTGATACTTTTGCGCTGTGCATTCTTCCGCTGATCTTGTTCAACAGTTATGTCTTAGACCAATTTTTTGGTGTTTCAGCTCAGGTTGCTTTGGGTGATTCGATCTTTCGCGGTATTTTATTTATTGCCGTGTGTTGGCTCTATAAAACGATGCTGTATACGCACTGGCAAAAGTATAAACAGGCCTTTTGGCGTTCAAGCCTGTTGGTGGTTGTCGGTGCAGTCGTCTTACAAGTAGTGATTTCTTTTATACGCAGTCTGTTGCCCGTTGGTGAGAGCATTGAAAAAGAATCGACCATTGATCCTAATACGATTGCGTTTTTTAGCTTGCTGATCATCAGCCTTGGGCCATTATTTACCGCTTTGCTTGAAGATATTATTTTCCGCTATACCTTGCTGCAAAAGCTGTTTGTACAGCCGTGGCTGTGGCGAGTGATTTTGGTCTTGCTGAACTCAATCTTATTCGGCTTGATACATTATCATAATTTTGATGGCGATTTGATTGCGACCATTAGTTTTATGGCGGCAGGTCTATTTCTCAACCTCATCTATTTGTGGACGCGTAACATTTGGCATGTCTTACTCATTCATTTCGTTAACAATGCAGTACTATCGCTAGGCGGCGTGATTTTATTGAAATTGCTTCAGCCCTATGTGGGCAGTTGAAGTCAAAAATAGGGGGAAGATTGTGTCCAGTTTATTTATGGTGATGCTCGGCGGACGCCATCCAAGAGCAAATATTGAAGTGCATGATGTCATTCTTGCAGTGGGTAACGCATTAGAAGAGGTTTATCCACAACTGAGAACGGCATGGTTTGGTGAGCAAAAAGGCTTACATATTGATGCTTGGGCACAGGTACATACAGTCAGCACTGAAAATCGGCATTATCGTATCCAATTTTGTGATGCTGCGCCCCGAGCTGAAGATGAAAAATTATGGCTGATTAATCTCGGGGGATATGATGCTCGCGAATTTGGTGAATTACATCGTTATGTTTTGGTGACAGGACAAAATGCCAGCGTTGCAAAACAACGGGGCAAAGCTTTTTTTGAGTCACATTGGCAAAAACAACATACCGACCGAACCCTAGATGTTGATGATTGTATTGCGATTGATCATGTCTATGGGCGCTATATCGAATTGGTTGAAACCCCGCATAGCCAGCAAAATTCATGGAAAAATGATTACATCTTAATAAATGAACATTTGTGATGATTAAGAGCTGAAATGTCAGCTTTTATATTTTTTTGTGATATTCGCCTGAAATCAGATGGATTGTCTTTTCAGGCGTTAAATAATAGGCATAATAACATTCAGGATTTAGACCTTAAACCTCAATGGAATGGCGTATATGGATTTAATACGGCCGAATGGACAGCCGCATTATGGGCGTTTTAGTGAACTTCCCAATCGCATCGATTTAAGTAAGTATGAATATAAGACACCGTATGGAAAACGACTTGAAGGTTGGCGTAAGCGTTTAAAATATAAAAAATTTAAATTTTGTTGTATTCAGCATGAACATTATACGATTGGTCTAGCGATCGCCGATATCGCGTGGGCGGGGCACGGTTTTGTCTATGTGTATGATCATATTTCGAATGAAGTGTTGGAATGGAATTCGATTAATTTCCTGTCACGCAATACCGTTTTAGATGAACAACCTTTATTTAATCAGAGTCATTTTATTAAGTCAGGGATTCAACTGGACATTCAGCATGCCAATGGTGTGCGATACATTCAAATGTCAAAACATGGCGAACTCAAACTGAGCGCTCGAGTGTTTTGTGCGGGGACTGATCCGCTGAGTATGTGTAGCCCCACAGGGATTAATGGTTGGACCTATACTCAAAAATTGACGACGTTAGGCTGTGAAGGTTTCTTTATCAATAAGCAAGGCAAGACCATTCAATTTCATGACCGGACATTGGTGTCTTTAGATGATACCTGTGGTTTTCTTCGTCCTGAAACCGCATGGTTCTGGCTGTCGTGTAACTTTTGGGACAGTCAAAATCGACGCGTTGGGATCAATCTTGCCTCTGGGGTAAATGAAAGCTTTGGTAATGAAAATTGTCTGTGGGTCAATGGACATCTATATGCCATGTCTGATGTGCTGTTCCAGCAACAAGGCGATAATCAATGGAATATTAGTTCATTAGATAACAGCTTAAATTTGATCGTCACCACAGGTTGGCGGCGCTATGAAAACCTGAATTTAAGATTGGTCGGTAGTCAGTTCAGTCAATGGCAGGCAAAAATTAGCGGTACAATTCAACGTGATGGCGAAGAAATTGTATTCTTAAATGAATATGGTTTACTTGAGCAGCACTATGCAAAATGGTAAGTCTAAGCCTATAAAAAGCCGCAATCGATGCGGCTTTTTTTATTCAATTTTTATTTTGCAGCTTGCCAAAACACTTCAGCTGCTTGTATCGGATCATTGGTTTCTTCATAAGTTTTTAACCAAAGATCATAATTTTGCACAATGGGATGCTGACTCGGATGGAAGTCTTTTTTAAACCAATCTCGATATGGTTTGCTCATTCGGGTGAGGGTGCCATTTTTACCAAAGAACCACGGTAAGCCTTTCATATTTAATTTTAAACGTTCAGTGAAGCTGAACCCGTCATGTTTCAGCATCACATTGGCACGGTATAAGGTAAAGCCGAGCATCAATCCACTGGTCCAGACCAAAGTAAATTTCTTTAAATTTTCATCGACCTTAGCCACATCTTTCATCACATCAAAAGCCACATCGCGATGTTCCATTTCTTCTATCGCATGCCAAATAAATAATGCACGGACATAAGGATGCGCAGATTCTAGTACGGACTTTTGGCTACAGAACGTTTCAGCCATCAGCGCAGTCAAATGCTCGGCAGAAGCCGTCATGGCAATGTTGTATTCAGGTGAGCGCTTGCTCAGTTCAAATTTAAAAATTTTATTTAGACGTTTAATGAACGCATCGACAGGCATGCCTTGTTGTTTCATTAACATGTTCATTTTGTCATGCGCCATACCGTGCTGTGCTTCTTGACGAATAAAGTCAGCGACACGTTGCTGTAAATCAGGGTCTTGAATTTGATTGCGGAACAGACGTACAGATTCAATGAAATAGCGCTCGCCATCAGGAAAGGTCAGGCTCAAGGCATCAAACATACGTGTTAAAAAGGGGTCTCCGCCAAACCAATAGCGCGGGATTTCTTCTAACTTAAAATTTAGCTTTGTGCGAACAATGGGTTCGACTTGATATTTGACGATAGCATTCATGATATTTTTTCTGTGCGAGTCGTGTTGATTGCAGTATGTCGGAGAAATTGCACTTTGTTTTGACAGATATTGCCAATTTTTATACATTTTACGCCATGATGAAAATATAAAATGTCAGAATTGGCAGGTCAGAAAGAGGGGCGAGATGGCTGAAATTCAGATCCCAAATGGTTACTTCCAATTGTGGAATATGGTCTTAATTGAGCGTGAATTAAACTATACACAGCTCGAATGGATTGCGCCGTATGCTGCGCAAATTCAGCATGTGCTGTCTTTGCCGATCGATTCTCAATCGCCGAATTCTTTTTTTAATACCATCATGCAACTGACTCAGCAGCATCTGGATTGCCCGCAATTGGTTTTTGAAATGGCCAAGTATATTCGTGCGGAGCATTTTGGGGTGTTAGGCTATATGGCGACACTGAGTAATAGCGTAGCAGATGCTTTGCAATATGTGATGCGGTTTAGTCGTTTGGTGATTGATGGCGCGCAAATTGTGCCGATGAATATGAGCCATCAAGATCATCAAATTATACTGTCTTGGCCTCAGCATGATGATGAGTATGCGTTGGTCAATGAATTGACCATGGCCTGTATGGCACATTTGGCCAAGCAAATTTTTCCAGATTCTTTAAAGTTACTCCGCATTCATTTTGCCCATGCGCCGCGGATGGCACGTTATCACTATGAAAAGTTTTATGGTTGCCAAATGGAATTTTCGACCCTTAAATATTCATTTGTGATTCATGCAGATAGTTTGGATTTAAAGTCAGAACTTGCTGATCCGTCACTGATGCAATTGTTATTACGTCAGGCCGAAGAGGCGATCGCCGCTCGTCCGCAACATGCAGATCCAATTCTACAAATGCAACAATGCATCGCTGATCATCTCAAACAAAAACAGCAAGCCCCTAAAATAGAGTGGTTAGCAGAAGAGTTACATCTGTCAGTGAGAACCCTGCAACGACAGCTACAGGAGAAAGACACATCTTTTAAGCGGCTTTTGGAGCTTGAACGGATGAAACGTTGTGAATATTTACTTTCACAACAAACCAATTTGACAGATATCGCTTTACAGCTAGGTTATTCAGATCAGTCTGCTTTGGCACGTGCTTTTAAGGCATATAGCGGAGAGACATTATTGGCGCGAAAAAAAGCCTTGAAATTAGAATAAAACGTGCAGATTGCTCGTTAAGAAAAGCCTTTTAAACAACATTAAAAAAAGCGGTCAAACGACCGCTTTTCTTTAAAGCCAAGCTTATGCCGCAGCTTTTAATTTTGGATAACGCAGTAAAATGGAAAGGATGGCAAAGATTGCCAAGACCCAACAGTAATACACACTACCAATCAGTTCCACAGGCGAAAGTTTTGCGATCGAACAAGCCAGTAACAGCTGTGCGCCATAAGGAATGAGACCTTGGACTACGCAAGAGAAAATGTCCAAAAGTGCAGCAGCACGTTTAGGGTCTACACCATATTCTTTCGCGACTTCACGTGCCATGTCACCAGATAAAATAATTGCGACAGTGTTGTTTGCTACAAATAGGTTGGAGAAAATCACCAAGAAACTGATACCAATTTCACCTGCGCGTTCAGCACCAACTTTAAAGCAGCGTGTCATGCTGTAAATACGTTGAATCAGCCATTCTAAACCGCCTTCTTTTTGCATAATGGCAGAAATACCACCCAAGAAAATAGAAAGCAGGGCAACTTCAAACATGCCGGTAAAGCCGTCATAAATAGAATTATTTAAGCTTAAAAAATTAAATTCAGGTTGAATCACCAAACCAATCAAACCAGACAGTAAGACACCAATAGTCAGCACAGCAAGCACGTGCAAACGTGAAAAGGCCAAAATAAATACGGCTAAATACGGCAAGATCAGCCACGCATTATAAGCTTTGTGTTCAATCGCTTGTGAACCTTGACTCATAATTAAATAGATACAAATGCTAACGATCGATGCAGGAACAGCAATCCAGACATTGACCTTAAATTTATCGCGAAGTTGAACTTTTTGACTGTTCGTTGCAGCAATGGTGGTATCTGAAATCATCGACAGATTATCACCAAACATAGCACCACCGACCACAGCACCAATGGCATACACCGCTTCAATTTCGGTGACTTGAGCAAAACCAAAGGCAATTGGTGCACAGGCTGCAATAGTGCCCATGGAGGTTCCCATCGCTGTGGCAATAAAGGCCGCAATAATAAACAGCATAGGCAGCACGAACTCAGGTGCAATCACTGATAGTCCTAACTGCACTGTTGCATCAACACTACCGATGGCACTGCTGACACTGGCAAAAGCACCAGCGAGCATAAAGACCATGAACATTAAGATCAAATTCGGGTGGCTAGCACCTTTCATAAATGTATCAATCGCGTCATTTATCTTGCCGCGATAGAGCAAAATTGCCAATACAATTGCAGGAAGAGCAGCGACTGGGGCTTTCACTTGATAGAACGCAAACTCAGTTCCAATGATGGAATGGTAAATACCACTGCCCAAAAAAATGGTCAGAAAAACAATAAGCGGGAGCAGTGCAAATGCCCGAGCAGGCACTTTCACTTGTGAATCGGAGGACATAGGAGATAAAAAAATAAAAGTATGCGGCTAGTATAAAGCAGGTTTTGCAATTTAAGGAAAATTAAAATGTAAATGCTAAGCCTGTTATTTTTAACATTTTTTTGATGATAAAATTAAGTTAATCTAAAACCTTATAATTTTGCCAGATCCTAAAATTAGGCATCTTTGATCATTGTGAAAAAAACTGAAATATCGGTAAATGATGCTTTCGGGTTGTTCTGGAAAATTATGTTTGCATGAGAAATGCTGACAGAGGATTGTATGCCCTGTTCAATGGGTAAAAAATAGCGTTACAATGCGATGTCTTGTATTTCGACAAAACCCACATCATAGTTTTGATTCATTCAAGGAAAGTATAACCCTATGTCACGTTTAGCCACTCGATTTGGAACGCTTAAATCTCAACAGCGTAAGGCCTTGGTTTCTTATGTTATGGCTGGTGACCCTCATCCACAAGTAACGGTACCTTTGTTACATCAAATGGTTGAGGCAGGTGTAGATGTGATCGAATTGGGTCTTCCATTTTCAGACCCAATGGCGGATGGTCCTGTTATTGCACTTGCCGCTGAGCGTGCGCTTGCTGCAGGAACCAATACTCTAGATGCCTTGAACATGGTGAAAGAGTTTCGTAAAAACGATACAGAAACACCCGTGGTACTGATGGGCTATTTAAACCCCGTTGAAGTAATCGGCTATGAAAAGTTTGTTGCCTATGCACATGAATGCGGTGTAGATGGCGTGCTCTTGGTGGACCTTCCACCAGAAGAAGCAAAAGATCTAGATGCAGTATTGAAAAAATACGACATGGATCAAATCTTCTTACTTGCGCCAACATCCACTGATGAACGTATTCAGCATGTGGTGAAACAAGCCAGTGGATTTATCTACTATGTTTCTTTGAAAGGTGTGACAGGTGCAGCGACTTTAGACGTTGCTGAAGCTGCGGCACGTATTCAAAAAATCAAATCGTATACTCAGGTACCTGTCGGCGTTGGCTTTGGTATTAGTGATGCAGCATCGGCGAAAGCCATGGGTGTTGCTGCAGATGCGGTGATTGTAGGTAGTGCTTTTGTTAAACAATTTGCAAACTTAGCGCCAGAACAAGCTGTAATCGAAACAGTGAATAAAGTGAAGGAGCTTCGAGCTGCGCTCGATGAGTTAGTATGAGTCAAGACGCAAAAACAGGCAAAATTCTGAGCGCATCTACGCCATGGACAGAGCGTGCGGTACCAGGTATTCATGTACCTGATGAACAGCAAGCATTAAAGGCGACATTTACTGAGCCGACGATTGAATGTCCTGAGTGTCATGCACTTGTGACTCGTACTGCGATGTCATTTAATGCCTACGTTTGTCCACAGTGTGATGAACACTTGCGAATGAAAGCACGTGATCGTTTGAACTGGTTCTTTGACCAAGTACAAAAAGAATTGGGTCAAGAATTTAAAGCCAAAGATCCACTTAAATTTGTAGATAGCAAAGCGTATCCAGACCGTATGTCTGAAGCGCAGAAGAAAACCGGTGAAACAGAAGCTTTAGTGGTGATGCAAGGAACGCTGAAAGGCATTCCAATGATTGCAACCGCATTTGAATTTGATTTCATGGGCGGTTCAATGGGTACTGTTGTCGGTGACCGTTTTGTTCAAGCAGCTGAACTTGCGATTAAATCCAAACAACCACTTATTTGCTTTGCTGCCTCTGGTGGTGCGCGTATGCAAGAAGGCATGTTGTCTTTAATGCAAATGGCGCGTACTTCTGCTGCCATCCAAAAAATGAAAGATGCAGGCTTGCCTTATCTAGTGGTGCTGACACATCCAGTCTATGGTGGTGTGACTGCATCATTGGCAATGCTCGGTGATGTTCATTTGGCTGAGCCGAAAGCCATGATTGGTTTTGCTGGTAAGCGTGTAATTGAGCAAACTGTACGTGAAAAATTGGAAGAACCGTTCCAACGTGCGGAATATTTGCTTGATCATGGTGTAGTCGATCAAATTGTTCATCGTCATGCATTACGTGATACAGTTTATCGTATTGTAGCGAAATTGATGAACTTGCCTTGAACACAGCACCACTTGCAACTGATTCTTTAAACACATGGCTCGATTATTGGAGCCATGTTCATGTTACGGGTATTGATTTAGGACTGGAGCGGGTAATTCCTGTTGCAGATCGATTGGGCGTAACTCAGCCTGATGCCAAAGTTCTGACGGTTGCTGGAACCAATGGGAAAGGCTCAACCACAACGACATTGGCTGCCATTTTAAATGCGCAAGGTTATAATGTGGGTTTATACCAATCACCGCATATCTATCGATTCAATGAACGTGTAAAGCTTCAAGGTGTTGAAGTGGCCGACCAAACCCTGATTGATGCTTTTGTGGCCGTTGATCAGGCGCGTCGTGAATGTGAATTAAGTTTATCTTTTTTTGAAGCGACCACTTTGGCCGCTTTTGTTATTTTTAAACAGCAGCATTGCGATGTATGGGTACTTGAAGTGGGCCTTGGCGGCCGACTTGATGTGGTCAATGTCGTCGATCCAGATGTTGCAGTGATTACCAATATTGGTTTAGACCATACCGATTGGTTGGGCGATACCATTGAAAAAATTGCTTTTGAGAAAGCAGGAATTATTCGTCCAAATATTCCCGTAATTTTTGGTGGGCAGCAAGTTTTGCCTGAAGCCATTCGTCAAAAAGCAGAAGATTGCCAAGCCGCTTTACATGTACTCAATCGTGATTATTTTTATCAGTACAGTGATGACGGACAATCTTGGATGTTTGCCTCATCAGGTTCAACCTTAAAACTCCCCGTGGGTTCTTTGGCACTCGAAAATATCTCTACGGCTGTAGCAGCAATATTGGCCAGTGGTTTGGTGGTCTCTCAGCAGTCGATCGCTCAGGGGATTATCAATGCCAAGTTACAAGGTCGTTTTGAAGTTAGAGAAATTGCAGGAAAAACGGTGATTTTCGATGCGGGACATAACCCGCATGGTGTTGAATTTTTGTTAAAGCAATTGCGAAATTTCCTCCAGTACAATAAACAATACACAGAAGTGATCAGCGTTTTCTCCATGCTGACTGATAAAGACATAAATTCTGTCGTTAACTTATTGAAAGATACGGTAAGAATGTGGAAAATTGCACAATTAAATGTGCCACGTGCGGCATCTATCACACAATTGGATAGCGCACTGCAGCATCAAGTCGTAGAACATTATGACAATGTGCAATTAGCTTTTAAGTCCGCGCTGGAAGAAACAAAGAATAATCAGCTGATTCTGGTATGTGGTTCATTTCATACCTTAGAAGCGGTATGGGAGTATCTGGAAGAATGTCAATGAATAACAAACAACGCTGGATGGGTGGTGTTGTTTTATTAGGTGGTGGTGTACTGCTGGCCGCACTTTTACTTAAAGGCAAAGAAGAAATACATCAAAATCAAAGCCAAACCCCTGAAATGGCTCAAGTTGAGCAACAAGGTCAGGGTGCGGGTAAAATGTCATCATTGACTGTTGATGTTGAAACTGAAAAGCGTTTGCTCGAAGAACAACGACGTACCCGTGAAAAATCGGTTGCGGAGCAAGAAGCACGTGCAGCAGAATTTTTAGCGATGCAACAACAAGCGGAAGCGGATGCAGCACGTAAAGCAGCAGAAGAATATGCGGCTTTAAACGCACATCGTTCAGCTCAACAAAGTTCGGATAATATTCCTCCCGAATTGGTTGAAGATGAAAAAGCTAAACAAAAGCGTTTAGCTGAGGATAAGTTGGCGGCTCAAAAAAAGTTAGAGACTCAGTCGGCGCAGCAAAAGGCTGATCAGGCACGTATCGCAGCAGATAAACAAAAAGCCGAAGCAAAACGTAAAGCGGATGCTCAAAAAGAAGCTGAACGTAAAGCACATGCTGAAGCTGAGAAAAAAGCAGCAGATAAGAAAGCAGCCGAAGCGAAGCAACAAGCTGAAGAAAAGCGTAAAGCCGAAGAAAAACACAAGGCAGAAGAAAAGCGTAAAGCCGAAGCCAAGAAAAAAGCTGAAGCTGAAAAAGCACGTGATTTGTTGGAAAATGGCGATAAGCAATGGATGGTACAAGTTGCACTGGCTGCCAATGAAGCCAATGCAGATGCCGTCGCTGCAAAATTACGTGCAAAAGGCTATAAAGTGACAAAGAGTCCTACATCTAAAGGCATTCGTATTATGGTCGGTCCTTCGAAGGACCGTGATGCTGCGGACGCAACACGTAAAAAGATCAATTCAGATGCAAGTTTGAATATGAAATCTGCGTGGGTGATTGATTGGGTACCACTCGATAAACGCTAAGTTTATTTGAGGAATGACCTTTAATAAGATGGATTCAGTAGTTGCTGCTGAATCCATTTTACATTTTCAGGGCTGAATAAACGGTCAATATTTTTCCAAATAGGGTGGAAGCCATAGCCACCTTGTTTCATTTCACGTTTTGCTTCCTCAATGGACCAATGCTGAAAAATAATACGGTACATGGCCACACTCACGCCTGTACGGTCTGAGCCGTGGTAGCAATGGATTAACACTTTTTGCTGCTGTTGTTCAGCTTCTTTTATGGTTTTCATCACTGCCAGTAAATCTTCACGATTGATTTGCCACGTGTGTATCGGAATATGTACAAATTTAACCTTTTGCGTATCAATGACATTGTTTAAGCATTCTGGGTCATGGTGCCGTGAACGTAAATTTATGATCACATCGATTTGCTGTTCTCGTAGAACAGGGGCGAGATCTGCATCAGGTTGCTCACTGCGAAATACTGTTGGGCTGATTTGATAAAAATTATGCTGTTGATGAACGACTTTGCCCCAATGCTGAGGACGTTGATTTAACGGTAATGGATTTGATGTCATGCAACCCGTGAAGATGAAGCTAACACTGAGGAGGATCATTGGCAGGATTTTAGCGGTCATAGCTTGTGTTCTGATAACGAGCGAGTTCGAATGGGTCGTGTGCGCAGATGAGTTCGATGTCCGGATGCTGTGCTAACTGCTGAATTTTATGAAGGGAATGCAGACGCTGTGAATTGTCGGTGGCAAATAAACGCTCAAGCTGATTTAAGGCCCGCGAATGAAAATTTGGATTTAATTGATGCTGTGAGTAATAAGCATCGCCACAATATAACAACCAGCGATGCTTGTTCTTAATCGCAATACCGGCATGACCCGCGGTATGTCCCAAAAGTGGGAGCATTAAAATATCCTCTTGAAAAATAGATAGTCCCGTAGTGTGCTCTAAATTAAACCATGCTTGCGTCCCGATGCTTTCGATAAAATTCCAATAACGATGCAGTTGGAATTGCTGTGGTCGATAGCGCAGTCGTGATTTTAAGCTATGAAGGTTTTGAGTGGCATTATATTCACTGGCTAAGACATGCACAGTCGCCTGCGGAAAATCAGAGATCCCGCCAGCATGATCAAAATCTAAGTGTGACAACAAAATGTGTTGAACATCTTGAGCCTTAAAGCCTAATTTTTGAATTTGATGAATCGCACTCAGTTGCGGATTAAATTTGATCTGCGCTGTGCGTGAAATAAACCGACCTAAACGATTTTGTGGATGCAAATAATCTTGTAAGCCCAGTCCTGTATCGACTAAAACGAGCCCTTTATCGGTTTCAATGAGCAGGCAATGACAGACCAAATGTGCGCGAAAGCCTTTCTGTCCAAATAAAGGGGCACACGTTGGACAAAAACTACCACAATGTAAATGATGAATTTGATGAATCACGGTTTGTTGTTTTCAAGTTTTTCTTAGTTATAACGGAATTGTGATGTTTAACCAATCTAATCCCTGAGAGGAATTTGTAATCAAAAAAAGCTCATCCGAAGATGAGCAGGTTGGAGAATGCCAGAACGGGCTCGTAATTCGTTCTGAGGGAAAAACTATCAGTAACTATAAGTAACTATAAGTAACTATAAGTAACTATGGTTATGATTCTGAGTTGGGTCAGGTGCTGCGCTTAAAAATAGTTAAAGTTGCACCTTCGCTTTGGTCACTCACAGCAGAGCTTCTTATCTTGCGCTCGGACAGCGTAATGCTCCGTTTTATCCTCACTTAGGTTGAGGCGTTAAACGAAGGTAAGGCGTAACTGCGTTATATCCTTGAGGAAAGCGTTGTTTGATTTCCTCTTCATCTTTTAATGACGGCACAATCACCACATCTTCACCTTGTTGCCAGTTGGCCGGTGTTGCAACTTTATGGTTGTCTGTCAGTTGCAAAGAGTCAATGACACGTAAAATTTCATGGAAGTTACGCCCTGTAGATGCAGGATAAGTAATGATTAAACGGACTTTTTTATGTGGATCGATGATCACCAAAGAGCGAACAGTTAATGTTTCGCTGGCATTGGGGTGAATGAAATCATAAAGGGTGGATACTTTACGGTCTTTGTCTGCAATGATCGGGAAGTTGACCGTGGTATTTTGAGTATTATTAATGTCGTTAATCCAACCATGATGCGACTCAACATCATCAACAGACAGGGCAATGGCCTTGACACCACGTTTGCTAAATTCATCTTTTAGTTTTGCGGTAAATCCAAGTTCTGTGGTGCAGACTGGGGTGTAATCGGCAGGATGCGAAAATAAAATGCCCCAACTGTCACCTAAAAAGTCATAAAAATGAATGCTGCCTTCGCTTGAGTCTTGAGTAAAGTCTGGTGCAGTATCACCTAAACGAATCGTCATGGAATATCCCCGTATTTATTAAATTTGTTTAACTTGAAAATAAATATGAAGGATTTTTTTTATGATTAAAAATAGTGTTTTTTCATTTCTTTATGAATATATTTCATATAAAACAGTTTTATTGGGGGATAAATGCGAAATATCTCACGACAGAGTCACTATGTTGTCTGCAGAAAATTTGTTACATTAGCTTGCCTTAAGTCTCCAGGGCTAGAACCCGAGCGCAGAATATTTAAGGGAATTTTTGTGCAAAACCCTTGTACTTCGAATTTCTAGCACCATAATAACGACTAAGAAAATATATTCATTTGACAAGCAAGATTTAGAGAGTCTATTCATGTTGGCAAGTCTGATCGGAGGAATCTTCGGTACCAAAAATGAGCGCGAACTCAAACGCATGCGTAAAATCGTAGAGAAGATAAATGCGCTCGAGCCGACGATATCTGTTCTAAGCGATGCAGACTTATCTGCAAAAACTGAAGAATTCAAAGAACGTTATAAAAAAGGCGACAGCCTTGATAAATTATTACCTGAAGCGTTTGCTGTTTGTCGTGAAGCTGCGAAGCGTGTCATGGGCATGCGTCATTATGACGTACAGCTGATTGGTGGTATTACTTTGCATGAAGGTAAGATCGCAGAGATGCGTACCGGTGAAGGTAAAACCCTCATGGGAACGCTTGCTTGTTACCTCAATGCGATTAGTGGTGAAGGTGTTCACGTGATTACGGTGAACGACTATCTCGCACAGCGTGATGCTGAATTAAACCGTCCATTATTCGAATTTTTAGGTTTAAGCATTGGGATTATTTACTCAATGCAAGACCCAACTGAAAAAGCTCAAGCGTATCGTGCTGACATTACTTACGGTACCAACAACGAATTCGGTTTCGATTACTTGCGTGACAACATGGTGTTTTCTGCTGCTGAGAAAAAACAGCGCAGCTTAACCTATGCCATCATCGATGAGGTCGATTCGATCCTGATTGATGAAGCGCGTACACCGTTGATCATTTCTGGTCAATCAGAAGACTCATCTCAGTTGTATGCTGCCATTAACAGCATTCCACCAAAACTTCATGCACAAAAAGAAGAGAAGGTACCAGATGGTGGTCACTTCTGGATTGATGAAAAACAGCGTTCTGTAGAAATGACCGAAGTCGGTTATGAAACCGTGGAAGCTGAATTGATTCAAATGGGCTTGCTTGCTGAAGGTGAAAGTCTATATTCATCTGCAAACTTAAACTTGGTACACCATGTTTCTGCGGCCATTCGTGCGCATTACCTATACCAACGCAACGTGCATTACATCATCAATGATGGTGAAGTGATTATTGTCGATGAAAACACCGGTCGTACCATGCCGGGTCGTCGTTGGTCTGAAGGTTTGCATCAAGCAGTAGAAGCAAAAGAAGGTTTGGAAATTCAACCTGAAAACCAAACTTTGGCAACCACCACATTCCAGAACTATTTCCGTCTTTATAAGAAATTATCAGGGATGACGGGTACTGCAGATACTGAAGCTGCAGAAATGAAAGAAATTTATGGCTTGGATGTTGTACTGATTCCAACCCATCGCCCGATGATTCGTAATGACCAAAACGATTTAATCTATTTAAACCGTGAAGGTAAATACAACGCCATCATTCAAGAAATTCAACGTGTTCATGAAGCGGGTGTTGCACCGATCCTGATTGGTACAGCAACCATTGAAGCCTCTGAAATTTTATCAGATAAGCTGAAAGAAGCTGGCATTCAACATGAAGTGCTCAATGCGAAACAACATGAGCGTGAAGCGGATATTATTGCGCAAGCGGGTTCACCGCGTGCAGTGACGATTGCTACCAACATGGCCGGTCGTGGTACCGATATTCTGTTGGGTGGTAACTGGAAAGCCTTATTGGCGAAGATTGAAGAACCAACGGCAGCAGATGAAGCGCGTTTAAAAGCTGAGTGGGAACAAAATCATGACATGGTGTTGAACTCTGGTGGTTTACACATCATTGGTTCAGAACGTCATGAATCTCGTCGTATTGATAACCAGTTACGTGGTCGTGCGGGTCGTCAAGGTGACCCAGGTGTATCACGGTTCTACTTGTCGCTTGAAGATGACTTGATGCGTATCTTTGCTGGTGATCGCGTGGTTGCGATGATGCGTGCCATGGGTCTGAAAGAAGATGAAGCCATTGAACATAAAATGGTGTCACGCTCGATTGAAAATGCACAACGTAAAGTTGAAGCACGTAACTTCGATATTCGTAAAAATCTATTGAAATACGATGACGTAAACAACGAGCAACGTAAGATTATTTACTCTCAACGTGATGAAATTCTTGAAGAAGCATCATTGCAAGATTACATCGAAACAATGATTCACGATGTGACTAAAGGCATGATCGAAGTATATATTCCACCTGAGTCTATTCACGATCAGTGGGATATTGAAGGTCTTGAAAAAGCACTTCGTGAAGATCTATCGATTGAATTGCCAATTTCGCAGTGGCTAGAGCAAGATCGTCGTTTAGATGAAGAAGCTTTGGTTGAACGTATTACTGATGAAGTTCTTCAGCATTACCGTTCACGTCGTACACAAATGGGTGACGAAACGGCTGCAATGCTAGAACGTCACTTTATGTTGAATTCATTGGACCGCCATTGGAAAGAGCATTTGGCAGCGATGGATTACTTACGTCAAGGGATTCATTTACGTGGTTATGCGCAGAAAAATCCTGAGCAAGAATACAAAAAAGAAGCCTTTAACTTATTTGTAAACATGCTTGCCGTGATTAAGTCCGATGTCGTGACAGATCTATCTCGTATTCATGTGCCAACAGCCGAAGAACTTGCAGAAATGGAAGCTCAAAAACAGGCTCGAGCAGAATCAATGAATCTTCAATTGTCACACAATGACTTTGATAATTTATTGGCTGAAGCTAATGGTGACGACATTATCGATGCGCAGTATACCCCTGCAGAGCAAGTGATTGTTCCGCCAGAAAGCCGTAACTCACCGTGCCCATGTGGTTCAGGTCTGAAATATAAACAATGTCACGGTAAAATCTAAACGACATTGTTTAATTTCAAAAAAATCAGAGCACGAAGGCTCTGATTTTTTATTTGTACTGTTGATCTGACCTGAATAGTATTTGCAGTTCAGCAGATTAAATGTTATTTAGTTTCTATCAATAACCGTAAGACGGAAAAGACAATGAAAAAAGTACTAAAACCGTTCATGATTGCTGCTTTGGCTTTGCCAACTTTTGCCTTTGCAAACGCTCCTCAGACGACTTCTTTAGAGAAAGTTCAACAAGCAGTTGGTCCAACAACAACTCAAGTACAGGTTGGTACTGACGGTCAAGTGACTGTAGCAAGCCCGCGTACGGGTATTCGTTATACCTTTGCCAATCCAAATCGTCCGATCGTATTGCAAACTGCGAAAATTGCAGCAGCCAATGCGGCGAATGCTGACCGTATTGTGGCTGAAAACCCAGCACTTTCAGCTGCGAGTCAACAAAAAGCGAAACAAGTGCTTCTTGATGAAGCAACTCAGCTTGCGCGTAACTAATTTACGGCGAACAGCGATAAAGACCAGTCGAAAGGCTGGTTTTTTTATGTGCAAAAGAAATGCACAATAAAATTACAGCAAAACCGTGCTTCTGCTCGATTTTTTATAGATTTTGCACTAAGCTGTATTTTTTATAACTCATATAGTTGGACGTTGAAAAATGGCAGTTGGTGACGTATCTATGCCACAGATGCATGTGGTGAAAGGTGTAAAAATCGGTTCGGCTGAAGCGTATGTGCGCTATCAGAACCGACGTGACCTTGTCATTTTTGAATTTGCTGAAGGTTCTAATGTCGCAGGCGTTTTTACTCAAAATGCATTTTGTGCAGCACCGGTCCATATTTCGAAAGCCCACTTATTAGCAGGTAATCCACGTTATTTAGTGATTAACACCGGAAATGCCAATGCCGGTACTGGCAAAATCGGCATGGCAAATGCTGAGGCGACGTGTGCGAAACTGGCAGAACTGACAGGTGTTCAAAATACAGAAGTTCTTCCATTTTCAACAGGTGTAATTGGTGAGCAATTACCTATTGATCGTTTGGTTCAAGGCTTGCAACCAGCATTAGATAGTTTGCAGGAAGATGCATGGTTGGATGCGGCAACGGGCATTATGACCACTGATACAACACCTAAAGGTGCATCTGAACAGTTCGAACTAGATGGCGTTCTGTATACTATGACAGGTATTTCTAAAGGCGCAGGCATGATTCGTCCAAATATGGCGACCATGTTGAGCTATGTGGCAACTGATGCACCCATTAGCCGTGAGCTGGTGCAACAGCTTTTGAAAACCACAGTTAACCTGTCGTTTAACCGTATTACGGTGGATGGTGATACCTCAACGAATGACTCATGTATTTTGATTGCAACGGGTCAAGCTGGTGGCGTAGAAATTACTTCAGAAACAGATTCACGTTATGCTGCTGTTTTAGACGTGTTAACACGTGTGATGAAACGTCTTGCACAGCTCATTGTCCGTGATGGTGAAGGTGCGACGAAGTTTATTACTGTGGCAGTAGAAGGCGGCGCAGATACTCAAGAATGTTGTGATATTGCTTATAGCATTGCACATTCACCGTTGGTTAAAACTGCAATCTTCGCATCAGATCCAAACTGGGGCCGTATTTTGGCAGCTATTGGTTATGCAGGTGTGCCAAACTTAGATGTTGAAAAAATTCAGGTCTGGTTAGGTGATGTTCAAATCTGTAAAGACGGTGGTGCCGCAGCAGATTATACCGAAGCAGCAGGGGCTGCAGAGATGGAGAAATCTGAGATCACGATCTGTGTAGATTTAGGACGTGGCAGTGCTCGAGATACTGTGTATACCTGTGACCTGTCGTATGATTATGTCAAGATTAACGCAGATTACCGTTCATAAAATATTTGGTGTTTTTGAAAAGCCTCCGTTGTGAGGCTTTTTTATAAGTGGAACTTTTTAATGACCGGTAAAAAATAGCCAAGTGCCATATTTATGGGTCAGTTGTGAAGCACCTGTGTAGTAGCAGGCATTAAGGGTAGAGAAGACGTTGTGATGAATAATGCAAACAACTTAATTGCAAATGAAGCAAAATCAATTGTACAAGCGCATTTGGATCGTTTGGGTGATGTTAAAGAGCATCACTTAACGGAAGCTGCAAAGCTTGAAAAGTTTGAATTAATTAAAGCGGAACTCAAAAAACGTAACGCTGTCCTTGTTGCACACTATTACTGTGATCCTGAAGTGCAGGAACTAGCAGAACTGACCGGTGGATGCGTTTCGGATTCACTTGAAATGGCACGTTTTGGTCGTGACCATCAAGCAACGACGTTGGTGGTTGCAGGGGTGAAATTCATGGGGGAGACCTCAAAGATTTTATCTCCTGAAAAAACCGTACTGATGCCTACTCTGGAGGCAACATGCTCACTTGATTTGGGCTGTCCGGTCGATGAATTTACCAAATTTTGCGATGAACATCCGGATCATACGGTTGTGGTATATGCCAATACCTCGGCGGCAGTGAAAGCACGTGCAGACTGGGTGGTAACCTCGAGCTGTGCTGTTGAAATTGTTGAGCATTTAGATAGTTTAGGTGAAAAAATTATTTGGGCACCCGATCAGCATCTCGGTCGCTATATTCAAAAGAAAACTGGTGCAGACATGTTGCTATGGGATGGGGCATGTATTGTCCATGAAGAGTTCCGTGCACGTGGGATTGCCAATATGAAAGCGCTGTATCCTGATGCAGCAGTTTTGGTACATCCAGAGTCACCAGAATCTGTGGTGGATATTGCAGATGCCGTCGGTAGCACCTCGCAATTGATCAAGGCTGCACAAACCTTGCCACACGAACGTTTAATCGTGGCAACAGATCGCGGTATTTTTTATAAAATGCAGCAAGCTGTGCCGAATAAAATTCTCATCGAAGCACCGACGGCAGGTGAGGGAGCGACTTGTCGTTCATGTGCGCATTGCCCTTGGATGGCGATGAATGAATTGGATGGCATTCTGGAAGTTTTACAAAAAGGCGATCAGGAAATTTTTGTAGATGCGGCATTGGCTGAGCGTGCTAAATTGCCTTTAGATCGGATGTTGAATTTCAGTGCCAGTTTAAAACGTTAATTTTTGCTTGAAAAATGATTAAAGTGCTTGATAAATAATCGCTTGAAATGATTTTTTATGTTTTTTTGAAGATAGGTGTTGACGTTAATCAACGTCACGCCTAGAATGCACACCGTACCGCACGATATGCGATACAGCGAAAGCTGAGATGAAACGGAGCATAGCACAGCCTGGTAGTGCACCTGGTTTGGGACCAGGGGGTCGTAGGTTCGAATCCTACTGCTCCGACCAATTTCTCAAGGCAAAAATCGCGTGATAGTCTATGTCATCGGTAATGCGCCTGTAGCTCAGTTGGATAGAGCATCCGCCTTCTAAGCGGATGGTCACAGGTTCGAATCCTGTCAGGCGCGCCATTTTAATGGTGTTCTGATAATAGAATCTGAAACTTGTTGTGATGGTGGATGTAGCTCAGTTGGTAGAGCCCCGGATTGTGATTCCGGTTGTCGTGGGTTCGAATCCCATCATTCACCCCAATTCGGAGCATAGCACAGCCTGGTAGTGCACCTGGTTTGGGACCAGGGGGTCGTAGGTTCGAATCCTACTGCTCCGACCATTTTCTCAAAGAAAACGGTCGATAAAAGATACCGCATACAGCGGTTTTTTTATGCCTGTAATTTAAAATGCGTTATATTGGTTATTCACAAGCAAGAACATGATGGTGGATGTAGCTCAGTTGGTAGAGCCCCGGATTGTGATTCCGGTTGTCGTGGGTTCGAATCCCATCATTCACCCCAACTTTTAAAGTTGAAAGCGGAGCATAGCACAGCCTGGTAGTGCACCTGGTTTGGGACCAGGGGGTCGTAGGTTCGAATCCTACTGCTCCGACCATTTTCTCAAAGAAAACGGTCGATAAAAGATACCGCATACAGCGGTTTTTTTATGCCTAAAATTTATAAACACAATAAAAAAGCCACCTTATGGTGGCTTTTTTATATTTCACTATTTAGGGAATGATGGTGACATTTACGCGACGGTTGATGGCACGATTGGTTTCAGTGTCATTAGAGACCATCGGCTGTTCAGCACCACGGCCAATAATTTGAATATTTGAACTGTTATAACCTTGCTTTAAAAAGACGTTTGCGACGCTTTGCGCACGTTTTTCTGACAGTTGTTGGTTGTAATTGGCTTGTCCAACATTATCTGTATGACCAATAAACTTAATTTTGTTTAGGTCATATTTAATCAGTTGAGTGGCGAGGGTATTTAGTTTGCCTTCTTGGTGAGGTTGTATTTGATAATCATCAAAACCAAATAAAAGTCGTTCTGGTAGGGCAAGTGTCCAACCATCATTGGTCAAGACAAAACCTTCTTTTTTAAGCATGCGTGCTTGTTTGTAGCTTAAGTTACCTAAACTCATGCAGGCTGTCATAGTGGTCGTGAATGCAAGTATAAATAAAACTTTAAATGCGTTCTTTAACATAGCAAATCCTATGAGTTGGGGCGTTGAAGTGCAATGCACCAATGATTATTAGAAAGTTTAGCATCATACATGGCGCGATCCGCATCTGCGATCAAATCTTCTGGCGATTTTGCATTTTGGATCAGTGCCACACCAATATTAGCTTGTAATGCAATATTATGTTGCTCATAAACAAATGTGGAACCATAGCAGTCATGTATTTTGTGACAAAAGACTTCGAGTTCTGTCAGGAAGTTTAAGCGATTGATAATAATTGCAAATTCATCACCACCGAGTCGCGCAACGAAAGCATCATCTGGAAGTGCTTGTTTTAAACAATGTGATGAGGCACGCAGTACTGCATCTCCAGCTAAGTGTCCATATTGGTCATTCACATGTTTAAAGTTTTCAATATCGACAAAGAACACAGCAGCGTTCGCTTGTAAGTCAAATAGCTCAAACAGCTTTTCATAAAAATAATTACGATTTGGCAATTGGGTTAATGCATCATGACGTGCTAGATGAATTAGCTTGTCATTTTCTGAAATCAAGTTTTTATTTGACTGTTCAATTTCACTAAGTAAACCATTAAAGGCGGTACTGAGTGCGTGTAATTCTTGAATATCAGAGTTTGAAACCCGCATTTTATAATCTTTCTTAATGCTAATGGTTTGGGCTGATTCAACAATAGAGCGAACAGATTGCATTAAGTATTGATAAACAGAATTTACCGACCAAAACACAGTAGCTAATAAAAGAATAAAACCTAAAAATAAACCCAATAAAATTTTATGGAAGAAACTAACTAAATCTGACGAGTTTCCATATACGACCAGTTCGCCGTAACTTTTCTGATCATGATGAATATCTAAACGAATCGGTTGGCTAAAAAAGAAATAATCTAAAATCGCTTGGCTAGAAAATGTTGAAATTTCTTGTTGCTCAGCATGAGCAAGCGACGCATTTTGAAGGTTGGTAATTTCTATCGATCGAATGGGATACAGTTGAGTGTATTCATTTAAAATTTGACGCATAGTTGTTTGGTCATTAAACACCACAGCCGGTTGAACACGTTCGTTAATCGCATTTGATAAAATCGTTAAGCTGTTTTTTGCATAGGTATGCATTGTATAGGTGGAAATCACCAAAAAAATCGCAGAACAAATCGTAAATGTTAAAGCAAAGATGGTGAGCTGCGAACGCGTAAATAATTGGTGTAATGTAATTGGGTTATAGAGTTGTTTCATTCAGCTGACTCCGATGACTTCGCCAGTAATAAAACGCGTGGATCAATATGTATTTGTGACTGCGTTAAGCTTTCCATATTAATTTTAAACGAATAACTCTGATTTTTTTTATACAAACAAAATGCACTGCCAGACTCACACTCACTATTGTTACTACTTAGAGAGAGGGCGGGGAAATTAACATGGTTGTTTAAAATACTTTGTTCTTCTTTTGCTGATAGATTGGAAAAAAATAAAACTTGGCAATGACTAGATTTGATGTCATTTACATTGATAGCTGTAATTTTATAAGTGCTGTGGGTTGGCGCAAGTTTTTTAAAATCATTGACTAAACTTGAATTATTAATCACACAAAATTTGGGTGAAGTGGTTTCCCACTTGGCATAACTCAAAATAGAGAAAGTGGTTGTGAAAATATTTGCTGTGGGAGCTGCATATAATAAGGGTGAAATGGAGCACGCCATTATTAAATAGGCAGTTTTTTTAAAAACAACCATACGAAATCAAAAATGTCTTAAATTAAATGGAATGAAAATTGGGTGTATATACGTTTTATTATATGAAATAGGGCGTATATAGCCCAATAATAATACAAAAGAATGTTTATGTGTTTAAAAAAACGACATGCGTAAAATAAATCATAAAAAAGGTGTTGCAACGGTCCTAAAATGCTGTAGAATGCACATCCATCGGCGGTGATGAAGATTAAAACTTCTGATAAAACAATGACTTGGTTGAATTGATTAAGTTGGGTTTTATTTTTTAAGTTTAAAAATAATTTAAATTACTGGTT
>NZ_VOYU01000011.1:0-154744 GCF_013420135.1 Acinetobacter sp. YH12023 | reverse complement strand
TGAAACCTCTTAGCGCTGATGGTAGTGTGGGGTTACCCATGTGAGAGTAAGTCATCGCCAGCTCATTATTCTAAACACCCCCTGACTCGTGCAGGGGGTGTTTTTTTATGTGCGGAGAAAAGGGAAAAATAAGCAGAAAAGTAGAAGGATAAAACAGGAAAATGAGAAAATTATTGATAGATTGAGACTTGAATTATTTAAACATGGATGATTATTAGACAATAAACGCATTTAAAAATCATCAATTGAGGGAATTCTCAGCCTAAAAATGTCGGAAAACCTGAATGTAAGTCAGCTAAAACAACAGTTTAAATGCCTAATTATCGACTTAAGTGATGGCTGATGACTTATGATTTAGAAATCTACGACTTAGATCGTAGAACTGCGATTTTTTTCTATAAAATTTGAGTTTTATTCTGACAATTTTCATATCAAATAATCTATCGTCTGATTGTGGTTTAGCTTCTAATAACACATTGATAATTAATCATTATTAAAACTAGACCCGCAGTCCATCGATTTTTTTATGTATAAATATTTCAAAAATATCTAAGTTTTTATGACATTTTATTCCCAAACGACATGGATATATCTGAAAGGTATGGATCTATACCTTTGTAATTTTGGACAATTTACATTGAAAAACGGCATTGTAGCGAAAAATAAAACTCACAATTGGAGGTGAGGTTCAATGTCTACAAGCACAATGAATGTGAATAGGGTTGTCGATAACGCTAAGTTCACAAAATCGCATTTCAGCATCATGATGTGGTGTCTAATTCTTATTTTATTTGATGGTTACGACTTAGCGATCAATGGTGTTGCGCTGCCTTTATTAATGAAAGATTGGGGATTAACAGCTGTTCAGGCAGGTATGCTAGCGAGTACAGCACTTGCAGGGATGATGTTTGGTGCCATGATGTTTGGTACTTTGGCTGATAAGATTGGCCGTAAGAAAGTCATCATGATCTGTGTATTTTTATTCAGTACATTCACATTTCTAGGCGGTTTTGCATCTAATCCTACTGAATTTGGTGCTTTACGTTTTATTGCTGGACTTGGCATTGGTGGAGTATTACCGAACCTTGTAGCATTGACCTCTGAATATGCACCTAAGCATCTACGTAGTACTTTAGTGACCACTATGTTCAGTGGTTATGCAATGGGTGGCATCATGGCGGCTTTATTTGGTTCATGGTTTACTGCGGATTATGGCTGGCAAATCATGTTCTTCATTGCGGGTATTCCACTGTTACTGTTGCCATTTGCTTGGAAGTTTTTACCTGAATCGCTCACATTTTTGGTGAAGGTGAATCGTCACGATGAAGCTCGTAGGATGATTCAAACCATTGCACCTGAGCAAATGGTGACTGCAAATACTCAACTTGAACTGACTGAAGTTGCGGTCCCGGGTGGAGCGTCTGTTAGAGCATTGTATAAGCAAGGTCGTGGCATAAGTACCATGTTGTTTTGGCTATGCTTCTTTATGTGTCTATTAACCCTGTATGCATTAGGTAGTTGGTTACCAAAACTAATGATGGCCGCAGGTTATTCATTAGGTAGCAGTTTGACGTTCCTATTGGCGATGAATATTGGTGCGGTAATTGGTACGATTGGGGGAGGTATTTTAGCGGATAAGTTCCATTTAAAACCCGTGATCATTACATTATGTCTGGCAGGTGCTGTGGCATTATCTTTACTCGGCTTTAATTCTCCACAGCCTGTGATCTACCTTTTGGTTGCAGTCGCAGGTGCATCAGCAATTGGTTCTCAAATCTTACTCTATAGCTATGTTGCACAGTATTATCCGCTGTCTGTTCGTTCGACAGGAATTGGTTGGGCATCTGCTGTGGGGCGTACAGGTGCGATTGTTGGTCCGATTCTGATCGGCTATTTATTATCACAAGAATTGCCACATCAAATTAATTTTATGGCTGTGGGAATTCCAGTAGTCATCGCAGCGATTGCAGTGTTCTTTATTCGCAAAGCGCAAACGGATGAAGAAGTTGCCGCTTTAGAAAATGTGAATAAGGCTTCAGTGAAAACACAGCGTTCGTATAGTTAAAACATAGATTTAAAAAAGCCCGTCATTTGATGGGCTTTTTTATGTTGTACTTATAATTTTATCATTGAATTTAGGTTAAATGATTGATTAAAAAATTGATAAATAAGGAGATTTTTTTATTTTACACACCTTTTCTAATTTAATTTCATCGTTATATAGCAACTCGATCATGTGTTTTTCAGTGCAAGCAGAGATCTGAAAATAGGGGATGAAGTTCAGGGCGTATAAGTAATCAAGTTTGAGGCTTGTGGTTCATTTTGTTACTTAAATATAGTGAACTCTGTGCTCAGTCAGCGCATGATAGAGGGCATAGATTTATTCACATTTATCAATAATATCTCAAGATCATGGAAATATCGTCATGTCCAAAGCCGTACAAGATATAAAAGATTATCCGCTCTATGTTGCAGGTAAAGCATCGACTACCGAACAGTGGTTAGAAGTGAATCATAAATATACCCAAGACATATATGCACGCGTAGCACTTGCTGATGCTGCAACTATTGAAAAAGCCATTGATTCAGCGGTCAAATCTAGTGCTGCAATGGCGGCATTGGAACCTTTTCAAAAACAAAAAATTTTACTGCACTGTGTAAAACGCTTTAATGAAATGCGTGCAGAATTGACTGAAATTTTAATTGCGGAAGGTGGAAAACCGCATAAAGCCGCAGCTGCTGAAGTTGAACGTTTAATCAATACCTTTCAAATAGCTGCCGATGCTGTCACACAGATGGATGATGGTCGCATGATCCCATTGGCGGTTACCGCAGCGGCATCTGGCTATCAAGGCATGGTCAAACATGTGCCAATTGGTCCTGTATCGTTGATCAGCCCGTTTAATTTTCCGATCAATCTGACTGCGCATAAAATTGCACCTGCCATTGCCGCAGGCTGTCCATTTGTTTTGAAGCCTGCAAGTTTGACGCCTATTTCAGCTTTAAAAATTGCGGAAGTTTTGGCAGAAACGGATTTACCTAAAGGTGCTTTTTCAGTTTTACCTTGTCCACGTGAACATGCAGATGTCTTGGTAACAGATGACCGATTTAAACTGCTCAGCTTTACCGGTTCCGATGTTGTCGGCTGGGATATGAAAGCGCGTGCGGGACGTAAAAAAGTGACTTTAGAACTTGGCGGTAATGCTGCGGTATTGGTTGAGCCTGATACTGAAATTTCAGCGGCATTTATTGAACGTTTAGTCGGTGGGGCGTATAACCATGCAGGGCAGGTGTGTATCAGCGTACAACGCATCTTGGTGCATGCCGATATCTATGCCGATGTGAAGAAAAAACTCGTGGCGAGAATGAAGGAGCTTAAAGCGGCTGATCCTCATTTGGAAAGTACCATGGTCGGTCCAATGATTAAGGAAGCTGAAGCAACACGCGTACATAAATGGGTCGATAAAGCAGTAAAAAAAGGTGCCAAAGCATTGGTTCGTGGTGAACATCAGGGGGCTTTGCTTGATCCAATTTTATTAGAAAATGTCGATGAATCGCTAGAAGTGTATAAAGATGAAATCTTTGGCCCTGTAGCGATTTTAGAGAAATACAAAAACTTTGAAAAAGGTATCGCCAAAATTAATAGCAGCCGTTTTGGTTTACAGGCGGGCATCTATACGCAAAATTTGAATAAAATGTTGTATGCGTGGAATCACTTAGAGGTTGGTGGAGTGATTATTAATGACATTCCGTCTTTCCGTGTCGATAACATGCCATATGGTGGCGTAAAAGATTCTGGCTTAGGCCGTGAAGGGATTCAGTCTGCCATTCGAGATATGCAAGAAGAACGCGTATTGGCGATAAAACTGTAGCAGTTTAAACTTGGGCTTTGTTCAGTATGGATCTGTTCGAAGCCCAGTTTTTGAATCATTGCAAAAATCTAAAGTGAATAAGAAAAAATGAAACGAATTTTATTATTGGTCAGTTTGATGACCGTGAATATGGCTGTCTTTGCCTTTAACGCCACTCAAATGGTGACGGATGCACGCAGTCAAATAGGGAAAACCTTATATTACGATCCTGCATATACTGCACTGCGTTATCCGATGGGAGATGTCCCTTTAATCAAGGGTGTTTGTACCGATGTGGTAATTCGTGCATTACGACAGCAAGGGATTGATTTACAAAAAGCCATTCATGAAGATATGAAAGCCAATTTTAAGCAGTATCCACAAAAATGGGGCTTAAAAAGTACTGATAAAAATATTGATCATCGGCGTGTTCCCAATATTCAAACCTGGATGCAACGTCAGGGCTTTGTTGTCAAAGATAAGCAGTATTTGGCCGGAGATATTGTCACTTGGGACTTAGGGCGTGGTTTAGTGCATATCGGTGTGGTTTCAGATCGTAAAGTGAAAGGTAGCGATGTTCCGCTGATCATCCATAATATAGGAGAGGGCACACAGGAAGAAGATATTTTACATGCCTATCAAATTACCGGACATTATAGAGTGAAATAACTTTAAAAATTTATTAGGAAATAAAACATTCCTAAAAGTTATATTATTGATAACTTAAATTGTATGAAAAATAAGCTGATTAAATGAACATTTAAGCCTAAACACATTATAAAAATGGAATATTTGCCGTAGAAATTACAGAAAAACTTAAAAAAAGTGAGTATTGTTAATTCATACAAAGGGAAAGTTATTTGTGGTGTTTTTAACCAAAATGCGCATGTGATTTTTCTGTTTGCAATTTGGTATAGACGCTCACAAGGTATCTCACCAGATCAAACACCCAGAATTTTATTTTTATGGTTCTTTTTTTGCTCGCGATATAACCATAACAAGCAGCAGTTAAAGATGCCTGAGGTTTAGGTGTTCTATGTCAGATAATCGTGAAAACTGGTCGGCACGATCAGGATTTATCATTGCCGCTATTGGTTCCGCTGTAGGTTTGGGAAACATTTGGCGTTTCCCTTACGTGGCGTATGAAAATGGTGGCGGTGCATTTTTAATTCCCTATTTAATTGCAATTTTTGCAGCGGGTTTGCCTTTATTGTTCTTAGATTATGCAGTGGGGCATAAATTCCGAAAAGCACCGCCAACTGCATATAAAAAACTTATGAACAGTGAGGCATTAGGCTGGTGGCAAGTGATGGTGACACTCATCATCGGGATCTACTATGCCAGCGTATTGTCATGGGCCGGCAGTTATATTTTCTACTCAATCGGTCAAAAATGGGGTGAAGATACGCAAGGCTTCTTCTTTAATACCTACTTGCAAAATGCCGATGGAATTGCCTTTGGTTTTGTACCGACCTTATTTTTTGGATTGGTGATTGTTTGGGCGATTACCATGTTCATTTTATATGGTGGTGTGAAGAAGGGTGTAGAGCTTTCGAATAAAATCTTTATTCCATTGTTGGTGATTTTGTTCTCGATTTTAGTGATTCAAGCAGTGCGTTTACCGGGTGCTACAGAAGGTCTAAATGCATTCTTTACACCAAATTGGGATGCGATGACTGACTATAAAGTATGGTTAGCAGCCTTTGGTCATATCTTCTTCTCGTTATCGATTGGTTTCGGGATCATGTTGACCTATGCGTCTTACTTAAAAGCAAAAACCAACTTGACCGGTTCAGGCGTAGTGGTTGCATTAGCCAACTCATCATTTGAAATCTTAGCGGGTATTGGTATTTTTGCAGCATTGGGCTTTATGGCGCATAGTGCGGGTGTACCGGTAAATGAAGTGGTTTCAGGCGGTATTGGTCTTGCATTTATTGCTTTCCCGAAAATCATTTCGAGCTTGGGTACGGGCGGTGATTTATTTGGTTTCTTGTTCTTCTCGTCACTGGCTGTAGCAGGGATCACCTCAATGGTGAGTATTTTGGAAGTGCCAATTGCGTCGTTCCAAGATAAATTCGGCTGGTCACGTAAAAAAGCCGTAACGATTGTGGCAGGTGGTTCTGCCATTGTATCAACCTTAATTTTCTCAACCCACAGTGCAATTACTTTCGTTGACATCATTGACTACTTTGCCAATAACATTGGTATCGTGGCGGGTGGTTTGTTCTCAATTATCTTGGTGTCGTGGTTCCGTCGTCCATTGCTTGCGCAATTACGTGATCATGTGAATCAATATTCAAGTATCAAATTGGGCTTTGGTTGGAACTTCTTATTAACGGTTGTTACTCCGCTTTCATTATTAGTAGCTTTAGGCTTAACCATTAAAGACGTTGCATCTAAAGGCTATGGTGGTTATCCAGTAGACGTGTTATTGCCTGTTGCTGGTGTGGTCATTGCATTCTTTGTGCTTGGTGCGATTGTATTTAGTTGCATGAAAGACAAAAAACCTGAGGAGAAATAACATGAATACATCTGCATTAATCATGATGATCATTTCAATGGTTTTACTTTGGGGCGGTTTGATCTTAGCGTCGATTCATTTAGCAAAACATCCAGATGAAGAAGATTAAGCTTCATCGTTGATAAAAAAGGAACCCGAGGGTTCCTTTTTTATGTGGTACTAAAAAGCAAATTCTATTGCAGATTAAGCTGTTTTTTGAATACGACAGTAGAAGAAGCCATCGCCATAACCCGCTTTCGGGAACAGTTGACGACCATGAATTTGTTCAACACCCCAATCCGCTTCAATTTTAATTTCTTGGGCATCGGCATGATTGGCAAAGAACTCAACCATTTGCTGTTCATTTTCAGCTTTTAAAATCGAGCAAGTGATGTAAAGCAGCGTACCGCCAACTTTAAGCTGCTTCCACATATTTTCCAAAATTTGCTTTTGTAATACTACTGTTTTCGCAATGTCGCCCGATTGACGTAGTAAACGAATGTCAGGATGACGACGCATTACACCGACAGCAGTACATGGCGCATCGAGCACGATACAATCAGCAAGTTCAGGAGCAGTATAGGTGATGGCATCGGCAGTTTGAATTTCAACATGTTTACCATCGAGATCCAAACGATCTAGGTTTTCAACCACACGTTTTAGACGCTTTTCATCTTGATCCAATGCAACGAGTTTCTTCGGTTGGAAAGTCTCTAAAATATGTGCGGTTTTACCACCCGGCGCAGCACAAGCATCAATCACAAATTTACCATCGAGATTTGGTAATAGTGTTGCACACAGCTGAGCATGTTCATCTTGTACTGAAAAACCACCAGCTTCAAAGCCTGGTAAACTTGGAATATGTAAACTTTCATCCATCACAATACCGACATTAGAGAGTTCACAGCGATGTGCATCGATGCCTTCATCTTGCAAAATATCGAGGTATTCGTCACGGCTCACTTGGCGTGTATTGACACGTAAAGTCAGTGGTGCAATTTGCTTAAGCTCATAGCTGAGCTCGTCAAATTGTTCGCCCCAGTCTTTTTTCAGACGTTTGGTTAACCAACTTGGTAGATTTGTGGCTTGTTCAAGCACGTCGTAGAACTGTTCTGTTTCACGTGTTGCACGGCGCAAAATTGCGTTGATTAAGCCACTTAGACTTCCCATACCCAATTGTTTTGCAGCTTCCACCGTTTCAGAAATTGCAGCATGAGCTGCGACACGGGTACATAACAATTGGTACAAACCAAGGTATAAACAGGTTTCAACCACTTGGTTATCTACTGGTTTAGACAGTAATGGTAAAGTCAGTTGTTTCAATGCGTACCATTGACGTAAACAACCGAGCACCAATTCGTGGAATAACGCACGGTCTTTATCTGACACGATATTCATTTGCTGCGCGAGTACCGATTGCAGCGATTGACCATTTTGGACAGCCAATAACGTCTTCACTACCTGAGCACGTAAATTAAGGTCTCGGGTCGAGGCGTTGGGAGATTGCTTCATTATAAAATTTGTCCAATAGTCAATTTTTGGGTTTGTAAAATTTGTACAGGGTTGAGTGGTTTAGCACCTGGCCATTGTAAAGAGGTCAAAATAATCACGCTGCCATTGGCACAGGCAACGTGTATGCCTTTTTTGTCGATGGCAATGATTTCACCTGCTTGAGCGTTCGGTGCAGACACAGCAGAAAGTTCAGAATGCCAAACACGTAAGTTGTTTTGTTCATCCAACTGAATAAATGCTACCGGCCACGGATTAAAGGCGCGAATATTACGATCGATTTGTACAGCATCGATGGACCAATCAATTTTTGCTTCGGCTTTTGAAAGCTTATGTGCATAAACCGTTAACGCTTCGTCTTGGACTTCACGGCTGTCTAAATATTGCTGCAATGTTTGTTCAGTGTCTAAAACGGCAGCAATTGCAGTTGCACCTTGCTCTGCAAGTTTGTCATGCAAAGTTGCAGAGGTATCCGTTGCTTCAATCGGGCAGATGGTTTTATACATCATGTCGCCAGTATCGAGTCCGGCTGCCATTTTCATAATGGTGACACCTGTTTCAATATCACCTGTTGCGATGGCACGTTGAATCGGTGCTGCACCGCGCCAACGTGGCAGCAATGAACCATGAATATTCAGGCAACCATATTTCGGGGTATCTAGCACGACTTGCGGCAAGATCAAACCATAGGCTGCAACCACCATAACATCGGCATTTAAAGCGGCTAATTCAGCTTGTGCGGCTAAACCTTCTTCAGTCGATGATTTGAAATGAAGCGGTTGGTAAACAGGAATATGGTGCTCCAAAGCCAATTGCTTTACGGCAGAAGCTGTGAGTTTTTGTCCACGTCCAGCTTTGCGGTCAGGTTGAGTGTATACCGCAACAATTTCATGTTGTGTTTTGAGCAATGCAGCTAGTGCTGTTGCGGCAAATTCTGGCGTACCGGCAAAGATGATTTTCAAAATGAATGAACCGAATCTGTGTTGAATATGTGGATTATAGCAAATGATTAATGCGTAATTTAGAACATTAGAAATTGATTTTTGCAACTTTGAAGCTGTCCAAGCTCAATGATTTCATAACCCAAAATTGCAAATTTGCAATTTTTAAATAAATTATATTTATATAAAATTTAAAAATTATTCATGAAAGTTTTGTATTGTGCAGCCATTGATGGCGGTATAGTAGATTTCAGTTAAAAGATTTTTGTCGTCAAATCACTCGGTTTTATTTATAGACACATCTGCCCAAATCTCAGCTTAAAAAGCCATCTTTAAAAACAATGGCTTGGTGTATGATAGGTTTAAAATTCGACTGATTTTACATCATTGTCAGTATGATTTAGCCAGAGTGAATCTGTAGGATTCATTTCAAGCTCAAACTTTGTTGGAAATATAAAATGCCTGACTATCGTTCAAAAACATCGACACACGGAAGAAATATGGCGGGTGCGCGCGGCTTATGGCGCGCAACTGGTATGAAAGATGAAGACTTCGGTAAACCGATTATTGCCGTCGTGAACTCATTTACCCAATTTGTACCGGGTCACGTTCATCTTAAAGACCTTGGTCAACTCGTGGCGCGTCAAATTGAGCAAGCAGGTGGTGTTGCTAAAGAATTCAATACCATTGCTGTCGATGACGGTATTGCGATGGGTCATGACGGCATGTTGTATTCATTACCTTCACGTGATTTGATTGCAGACTCAGTAGAATACATGGTGAGCGCGCACTGTGCCGATGCCATGGTGTGTATTTCCAACTGTGACAAAATCACCCCAGGGATGTTGATGGCGGCAATGCGCTTGAACATTCCAGTGGTATTTGTCTCTGGCGGTCCAATGGAAGCGGGTAAAGTCAAAATCCGCGGCAATGACAAAGCGATCGACCTGATCGATGCGATGATTGTGGCTGCAGATGATAATTATACTGACGAAGAAGTTGCTGAATATGAACGTTCTGCATGCCCAACCTGTGGTTCATGTTCAGGTATGTTCACTGCGAACTCAATGAACTGCTTGACTGAAGCATTGGGTCTATCGCTTCCAGGTAACGGTTCAACGCTTGCAACTCACGCCAATCGTAAAAAACTGTTCGAACGTGCAGGTTCTCTTATTGTTGAATTGGCAAAACGCCATTATGAACAAGACGATTACAGCGTATTGCCACGTGAAATGGTGACCAAAGCATCGTATGAAAATGCTATGACTTTGGACATCGCAATGGGTGGTTCAACCAATACCGTTCTGCATTTGTTGGCTGCTGCAAACGAAGCGGGTGTGGACTTCACTATGGATGACATCGACCGTCTGTCTCGTAAAGTACCGGTACTTTGTAAGGTCGCTCCTGCGAAGAATGACGTACATATGGAAGACGTGCACCGTGCCGGCGGTATTATGTCGATCCTCGGTGAACTGGATCGTGCAGGTCTGTTAGATACCTCTGTAGGTACGGTTCATGAAGCAACCCTCAAAGATGCTTTGGACAAGTGGGACATCATCCGTACTGAAGATGAAGAAGTATATAAATTCTTCAAATCAGCACCAGGTGGCGTACCAACCCAGACTGCATTCTCACAAGATCGTTACTACTCACGTCTGGACGGCGACCGTGAAAATGGTGTGATCCGTAATGCAGAACATGCTTTCTCTAAAGACGGTGGTCTGGCTGTACTTTATGGCAACATTGCGCTCGATGGTTGTATCGTAAAAACTGCGGGTGTAGATGATTCAATCTTGAAATTCAACGGTACTGCACGTGTGTTTGAAAGCCAAGATTCAGCAGTAGAGGCGATCTTGGGTAATGAAATCAAAGCCGGTGATGTGGTTGTGATTCGCTATGAAGGCCCACGTGGTGGTCCGGGTATGCAAGAAATGTTGTACCCAACCAGCTACCTGAAATCGAAAGGTCTAGGCAAAGAATGTGCGTTATTGACTGACGGTCGTTTCTCTGGCGGTTCATCAGGCCTTTCAATTGGTCACGTATCTCCAGAAGCAGCAGAAGGCGGTGCAATTGGTTTGGTGGAAGATGGTGATTTAATCGAAATCGATATTCCAAACCGTACCATCAACTTAGCTGTTGATGAAGAAACCATGGCCGCTCGCCGTGCAGCGCAAGAAGCCAAAGGTTGGCATCCAGTTGAAGAGCGTCCACGCAAAATTTCGAAAGCATTGAAAGCGTATGCAATGCATACCACGAGTGCGGCGAAAGGCGCAGTACGTGAAATCTAAATTTTAGATCTCCAAATAAAAAAGCACTCCACATGGGGTGCTTTTTTAATTTACATCTACATAACTTGCATTGGATACGAGGAAATGTCATCCGCAACTGTCTGAGGCAAACGGAAATTTAAAAGTGAATGTTTCTGCGATCATTTTTTTAGTTGCAAACAGTTGCCGAGTTTTGCGGATGACAAATGGTTTTGGTTACTTTTGCCGAAACAAAAGTAACATACGAGCTCCGAAAATTAGCTTTTATAGAGGTAAGACTCCGCTGTAATCAGCTTTTAAATGAAATAATGGGACAATAATTCTAAGTTATAGATTTCTTAATCTGATTAAAAATAATGTTTCTTGAAGCAACTAAATAAAATTTAATAATTAGTGGATGTCATTAAAATTCTAAAAAGACAGCCTCGAATAGTAGCTATAATTTATATGGCTTTGTGTAGGCAATCCCTTACTTTTGAAAGATCAAAAGTAACAAAAATCTTTTGTTCTCCTGATATGGCATCCCTGCCATACAGGAAAACAGCGACATCCATGTCGCTTTGTCATGTGATTGAATGGTATTGCATGCGCTAAAAATCTTTTTTGTTGAGATGTAATTTCTTTTACATACCGAGCGCTTTCTATACAATAAATTTAAAAGAATCCGCCAAAACTGAGGCACAAAATCAGCGATCGCCAAGGAAGAACAATGAGTAAAAATAATATCCGCGAACATTCAGCACCTGTTTATGACGGCATAGAAAATGCGCCTGCACGTTCCATGATGCGTGCCACAGGCTTCCAAGAAGCCGACTTTAAGCGCCCATTTATTGGTATTGCTTCGACTTGGGCCAACGTCACGCCGTGTAATATGCACATTGATGGATTGGCGCGTGAAGCTGAAAGCGGGGTGAATGCTGCAGGCGGTAAAGGCATTATTTTTAATACTATTACGATTTCTGACGGTATATCCAACGGTACAGAAGGCATGAAGTATTCATTGCTATCGCGGGAAATCATTGCCGATTCCATTGAAGCCGTAGTGGGCTGTCAGGCCTATGATGGCGTAATTGCCATAGGCGGCTGCGACAAGAACATGCCGGGCTGTATCATGGGTTTGGCGCGTTTAAACCGTCCGGGTCTGTTTATTTATGGTGGCACCATTAAACCCGGAGCAGGGCATACCGATATGATTTCGGTATTTGAAGCAGTCGGTCAGCACGCCAAAGGCGAAATTAATGAAATTCAGGTCAAGCAGATTGAAGAAGTCGCGCTGCCGGGGCCGGGTTCGTGCGGCGGTATGTATACGGCCAATTCAATGGCTTCAGCGATTGAAGCACTGGGCATGAGCTTGCCAGGTTCATCGGCGCAGGAAGCAGTTTCAGCAGATAAAATTGAAGATTGCCAACGCGCAGGTGAGGCCGTGATGAACCTGCTGCGTCTCGATATTAAGCCGCGCGACATTATGACCAAAGCCGCTTTTGAAAACTCAATTAAAGTGCTGATTGCTTTAGGCGGTTCAACCAATGGCGTACTGCATTTGATTGCTATGGCGCATACCGCAGGCGTGGAACTGTCTTTGGATGATTTTGTGCGTATTGGCAAAGATATTCCTGTGGTGGCCGATGTGCGCCCATCGGGTAAATATTTAATGTCGGAACTGATTGCCATTGGCGGCATTCAGCCGCTGATGAAACGCATGCTGGATGCCGACATGCTCGACGGTTCTTGCCTCACCGTTACGGGCAAAACTTTGGCGGAAAACTTAGCCGATGTAGCAGACTATCCTGAAGGACAGCAAATTATTTTGCCGTTTGATGCGCCAATCAAAAAGGATTCACATTTGGTGGTACTCAAAGGAAATTTGTCGCCGACGGGTGCAGTGGCTAAAATTACCGGTAAAGAAGGGCTGTATTTTGAAGGGCCTGCACGAGTATTTGAAGGTGAACAGGGTGCCATGCGCGGTATTTTAGATGGTGAAGTACAAGAAGGCGAAGTGGTGGTGATCCGCGGTGTTGGACCCAAAGGCGGGCCGGGTATGCCTGAAATGCTGAAACCGACTTCAGCGATTATTGGTAAAGGTCTAGGCAAATCCGTCGCACTGTTGACTGATGGGCGTTTCTCGGGCGGCAGCCATGGTTTTGTGATTGGTCATGTGACACCAGAAGCCTATGAAGGCGGCCCAATTGGCTTGGTCAAAAACGGCGATAAAATATCAATTAACGCTGAAACGCGTGAAATGACTTGGCATGTGGCTGAGGATGAACTTGCTGCACGTCGTGCGGCCTGGGTCAAACCGAAACCCAACTATACCCACGGCGCTTTGGCTAAATTTGCCAAGTTGACCTCTGGTGCGGAAAAAGGTGCGGTGACTGACCTAAATCTAGACGTCTAATCTATTGTTAAACATTGAACATTCAGCCCTGACTTGATATAAGTTTTGCACAAGGCTTATATCTCATTTAAAACAGCTTCATAATAGAAGTTGAATTTTAAGTATGTGCTGGAAGGTTCGGCACAATTCATCATTTTGAGGCAAAAAACGCATGTCACTGTTACGCCGTTGGTTCGATCCAATCCGATCGAGTTGGTTTTATCAGAAACCGACCCGACAAGCGGTGTTACCCACGGAACAAGGTCTGAGTGTTTATCTTCGACTGGATGATGTCTATAGCTATTTGGCTGCGCAGCAACTGCCTCAATTAGAGGAAATTCTCAGTGATGAAATCAAACCACTAAAAGTGATTATTTGTCGTCAGAGTGCAGAACCTCCTAATCAAATGTCCTCGATAGAATGGCAACAATATTGTCTGAATGATGCCCAAATTTTAGCGCGGCAGCATCGTTTTAGTTTTCATGAAACACCTGAACAACCGACCGCTGAAGCTTTAGAACAAGCCGAAATTATTCTAAAAAATACCCCATTACGTGGCCAAGATTTTCTCTATTTACTTGAAGATGTGTTCCACATGCTGTGGCAAAAGCAGTATGGCAAGCTGAGAACATTGTACGCGATGGCCAGTCGTCATCATAAAGCGCAAGATTTTCCAGAACGGATCTTTTCTGACTTAGCAATTTTGACGGGGTATTTTGAGTTTGGTGAACGTAAGTACCATGCTGTAGATGATTTACTGCGTTTAACGCGCCGTTTAAAACAACAAAAACTCCTGACAGATAACCCGATCTTTATGATCAATCATATTGAATGGCGTGAGCACCTGATCAGTGATGCAGAAGAGCTGAATGAAATTCAGGGACTCGATCCTGAGCTTGATCTTTATATCGCGATGGAAGATCCGATTTCATGGTTATTGTTGGCTTATATTCGTGAGGAATTGGCGGACTATTATAATATTCAGCTGAATGTGTATCCATTGTCGTATCACGGTCGTGATTTGTTTGACTGGAGTTTGGCAACACGTCTGTCTAAACGGACCGAAGTTAAGTTCACACCATTTTGCCGGCCTACAGAAGCTGCGACATTAGCTATGTCACAGCTTTACTACAGTGCACCTGAAGAGCAGCGTATTGATGTGATGTATCGCATTTTGGAAGCCGTATGGACCAAAGGGCGTGATTTATCCTTCAAAGCACATTTTCAGGCTTTACAGTATGAGTTAGAGATTTCTGAACTGACTACTAACGATATTGCTGAAAAATTAAAAGAAAATGATATGCACTGTGAGATGAAGTCACAGCCCGATTTTCCTGTTTTAGAATTACGTATTGCAGGTCAAAGCTATGTATTTAATAGCTTATACCGCGTTTGGATGATTGAAAGTATTTTCAGTAATGTGTTAGAAGAGAAGTATAAAAGTGAAAACACCGCTGAAAGTGAAGCCAGAGAAGATGAAGAAAGAAAAAGTTGAGTCATTAGAGCAAGCCCGCGCACAGATTGATGTGATTGATCAGGGGATTATTGAGCTCATTGCTGCACGTCAGTTTTATGTCGATCAAGCGGTGCGTTTTAAGCGTTCAGTACAAGATGTTCAATCACCAGAACGTGTCGAAGCGGTGATAAGTAAAATTCGTCTACAAGCCACAGAGCACGGTGTAAATGCAGATATTGTGGAACGTTTATACCGCGATATGATTCAGCATTTTATTCAACGTGAGTTGAAAGAGATTCGTCCATAGTTGGGACCGATTTGAATTTCGTATAAGAGATTTTATGTTAAATAAATGGTATTCTTTCTTCCGTATAGTTAAATAATCGGTAGTAAGGCTAAAAAAATGCAATTCAAAGGTTAATTTAGTCAATAAAAAAGCCCAACATCCTGTTAGGCTTTTTTACATATTTGATGCGTTGGTATAACTCCTGTCGTACCTCACATTCCCTGTATCTAATCTTATTATTCTTATCTGGAGCATCCTGCTCTCTATGTCCCCATAATAGAAAATTGATGAAGAATGGCATAGACGCAAAGAGCCTGAATGAATGTAAGTCAAAGCGTACAAAATTGGCTGAGATTTATCCCAAGGGTTGTCCGCAGAAATTGGGGATAATTTGAGCAGTGGATGAGTTGATAAATCATAACAATGTACTTTTTTGATTAAATATTGATCATATTTATTTAATCTATTTTTATTAAAATTTTATGAATTCATAAATCATTAATATGTAAGCAAAGTTTAGATATATGACAAATCAACCAAAGTGTCATTTTCAACTCTTAAGTTTGAATCGCTTTTTAAAAAATCAAACCTGAGACTACATAATGACTAAATTGACTTCATTGAGCTTAGCAATATTATTGGCATTCAATTTAACTGCCTGCAACGACAATGATGATAAAGATGAATCATCCGCCCTGCCTGAAACACCGACAACACCAGCCCCAGAGCCAGAAACACCAGAAGAAGAAGTTCCTGTACCTAAAGTCTATTTAGACGAAAACTTCGATCAACTCACAGCGCTGCCAGCAGCATGGACAACACTGCGCTCAAATGCAGGCACGGTTGAAGTCAAAGACGGCAGCTTATTCATTGATGGGCGCGCCAATGACACACAAATGACCACGTTAATGCTGTCACCTGAATATCAAAAACTCAGAAACTATCGCATAGATATCGAATTTACTTATTTAGAAAGAAATAATGGCGGCCGCTGGGGCAGTATTATTTACCGCGCTGCTGACAGCTATGCTGAACCTGCCTTCACGCCTTATTATCAATTTGCAATTCGCGCCGATGCAGCTGGCGCCAGCGGTCTAGAACTTGCGCTGCGCCAGCCTACCAATGCGTGGAATGTGCTGCATAAATCTGCTTATAAAGAAAATATGGAGGTCAATAAGTCGTATAAAGCGACTGTGATTGTGCATGGTCAACGTGTGCGCCATTATATTGATGACAATTTAGTCTTAGACACCACACTGCCTTATAATTTAGATCAAGGCGCAATTGGCCTCTCTACTGCTGGCTTATTGATGAAAGTAGATGCCATCAAAATTACAGAACAGCTTGATCCTCTGCCAGAATCAAACCGTGTTACCGAAATTATTGATCATAATCTGCCAGTTTCTATGGCGCCAACCATTGCACAGCCTGCACCCGTGAACGGCATTTCCTCTACAGCAGCAACACACATTGCCTATCAGCTCGATGAACAATTAAATCTATTGAATACTGAGCAGGAAAAAGTCATGGCTTTACGTGATTATCTGAATGACTCAACACGCCGCACACTTCCGCTGCTACGCATTCAAAATGAACAGACCATTAATAAGCTAAAAACATTGGGCGAAAGTTATGATCTAGCGGATATTACCTTGCTTTCAGATCAGCCAGAGCTTCTTCGCAAAGCGCGAATTGCAATTCCAGCACTGCGTACCGCGCTGGATTACTCTAAACAAACTGGGCTGAGCAGCTCAACTAAGGATATTGTGACCATTGCCCACAATACCAATTCATCACTTGCAAAAATTGTGATTCTGCCTAAGCATCTGGTACAAACAGAAGTGGTTTCACATTTACAGCGTCTGCTGATTACACCGTGGGCAAACCTAGACAGCAGCAGCCCATTAACAGCAGCAGAGTTCTTAAGCACAGGTGTAAACGGTATTTACACCGAGCAGCCCGACAGCGTTCTTTCTATTATGAAATTAATGGCGCCGAACACGCTGCTGCGCAAACCGCTGATTACAGGCCATCGCGGTATTCCTGCACTTGAGGATGAAAACACTTTAGAAGGCACATTAAAAGCGATTCAAGTTGGCGCAGATGCGGTTGAGTACGATGTATATCTTTCTAAAGATAATCATGTCGTGGTCATGCATGATTCAACCACAACACGCACTACAGGTGTAAATGCCAAAATTGAAGATTTGACGCTCGCAGAAATTCAAAACTTACGCACCATTCCAAATGGACGTAAAGTACCGACAATGGATGAAATTCTTGCGGCTGTAAAACAATATCCAAATGTGACAAACTTCATTGAAATAAAGAGTTCAAAACCTGAAATTGTACCAAAAATTAAGGAATTGCTAGATAAGCATAATGCCTATGATCAAGCGATTGTCATCAGTTTCGTTGGCGATCAAATTCTACATATGAAGAATGAAATTCCTGGTGTATCCACTGGATACTTGACCAGTACGCCAACAGCTCAAAGCAATATTGTCAACACGCGCCGCATTTTAGATGCTGCACAAAAATACTCTTCTACTTTTAATCCTTCTTTTTCTGGTTTAAATAAAGAGCTGATGATGATGGCGAGCCAGCGCGGCGTGACTTTCTGGCCATGGACTTTCCGCTTAAATAAAGATGACTTCTACCGCATGTATGTACAAGGCACACATGGTCTAACGACTGATTATGCGCATGAATCTTCAAATCTGGCGGTAAAATTGAATACAGCAAGTCAGCTCATAGCCACTGCAGGCAAGCCTGTAGAAATCAATGCAGAAATCCAAACTCAAATTGGAACGAAATCGAATTATCTTGTTAAAAATATGCTGGTTTTGCCAAATTCGGCTAAATATACGCAAAATGGCCAAGGGCTGACATTTACTGAAAAAGGTACAGCTTATGTCATGCCAAGCTATCAATATACGATGGCACCAAATTACACCTATACGATTTATGCAAAACCTGTCACTGTAACAATTCAATAAAATTAAAACATATGCTTAGATTCTTAGAGCATCACCTTGATGAGTTAATGTAGTAAAAACCCACTGTAAAGTGGGTTTTTTTAACTAAGTCAATAAAAATTGATAAAGCATGCTGTTCGGTAAGTATCAAGGTAGTTGTCACCTTTTATTGATTTTAAATTTGTATTTTTAACCGATCAGGATTAAGCATAACAACATCCGTTCTGTGCTAATTTTTGGTCTGTTTCTACCATTCTCTATTCCCATCCTTAATATTTTCTAAAATTAACATAATACACGTTATACGAAATTCTTGAAATTTTCCTATAAGTATCAATATTTTATTAAAAACCGTTCTAGTAAACAGCATATTGGAACGGTTTTTATATCACTATTCCACCAATACGCTTATAACTTATTCGAAATCAAAAGAGTTTGTTTAGCCCATCTACGCTATCTGCTTTAGACGCTATAACCTAGCCTCAACTTTTTATTGAGGCTCTATTCCAAAAACACTGATTTTTCAAAGTGCCTGAATTGCATAGCATAGAGCCAATTTTTCAGCGAGTTTCGCCATGATTTGGTTCGTCATCACAGTTTTTGCAATCGCAGGTCTAATTAAAGGCACGATTGGGTTAGGCCTGCCTGCGGTATCGATGGGCTTACTCACCATGGTGATCAGTCCATTTCAGGCAGCGACGTTATTGATCATTCCATCTATGGTGACCAACTTTTGGCAACTATTTGCCGAAGGGCAGGTGTTGCGACTAATTCAACGCTTTTGGCCCTTGTTACTTGGGATTATCGTCGGTTCAATTTGGAGTATTTTTCCAACTTTAGGACATGGTGAATTTAAAAGTGAAGCTTTACTGGGGGGCATGTTGGCACTATACGGACTGTATGGGCTTTGTGCGAAAAGCTTGCCGAACTTTGCACCACATGAAAAATGGCTATCTCCAATGATCGGTTATCTCGGTGGAGCGCTGACTGTAGCTACAGGTGTAGTGGTGATCCCGGTAGTACCATATTTGCAAGGTTTGCAGCTCAAACGCGATGATCTTGTACAGTCACTCGGTTTGGCCTTTACTACGTCAACCATTTGTTTGGCAGTGTTCTTACAGCAAAATCCTGTGGAAGATCTTCCGATTGATTATGCCATGTCAGCCATGGCACTGATTCCAGCGCTCATTGGCATGTGGGCAGGGAAAAAAATCCGTTACCGCATTCCAGAACAAAAATTCCGTAAGGTGTTTTTTATCGGGTTGATTGCCCTCGGTAGCTATATGATGCTGCACCAGTTTGGCGTGATTTAAAGCCTAGATTTAGCCATCTAAAGTAGATTTTTGTGACAGTAGAAACTGACTGAAATGCTGATAATTTAAGGGTAAATCATCAAAATTACGTGCGGTGAGGAGCAATTTTCGATTGGCCCAGTCCCCGCTGAGCTCAACTTGGGCAAAGGCATACAAATTGAGTAATCGTTGGGCCGCACGTTTTGGCATGATGGCAATGCCCACACCATTCGCCACCACTTGCGCGATCGCGGCAAAGTTCGGCAAACGCAGCCGATACTGTATTTCACAGCCGAATAATTTGGCTTGAGCCTCGATCGATTGTTGTAAGGAATGATATTGCATTAAACCGACAAAGGGATAATTCAAAATCTCTGCGGGTTTGACGCTAGGTGTCGAGGCCAATTCATGAGTTATAGGGCAAATCAGTACCAAAGGATCATCTGCAAACTCTAGTGTTTGTAACTGTGCAGATTTAAAGAAACCTGAAATTAAGCCCAGTTGTGCATTGCCTTGCTCTATCGCTGCAATGATGTCTTTAGACTCGGCTTCATGCAGCTCAATTTGTGTGTTGGGATTTTCCAGTAAATAACATGGCAGCAAGACCGGCAAATATTCACTTTGTGCAGATGAATTACACCATAAGGTCATATTGGAACTCAGCCCACGCGCAAAGGGCAGCATAGCGTGCTCTAATTTTTGCCCCTCACCTAAGATGCGCTGCGCATGTTCAACCAAGGTTTGACCAGCAAGGGTCAGTTTGACCCCTTTGGCTTGGCGAGTGAACAGGGCTGTGCGGTAATGCTGTTCGAGTTTTTTAATCCGTTCACTGGCTGCTTGTAGCGAGATGGCAGAACGAGCAGCGCCTTTGGTCAGACTGCCGCTGTCTACAATGTGCAGCACCAATTGGAGGTCGAACAAATCCAGTCGCATATGGTGTATTCCTTGGCTAATGCCTTATCTTACCGAAAGAGCAGCTATAAAAAAAAGCGACCTTTCGGCCGCTTTTCAAATGAATGTTGTATTCTTTTTTAAATGCTTTGGAGGCTTATTCTGATTTATCGCCCAAGCTAAAGAACCAATTCAAAATCAGCGCTGCAAATGTAGCAGTACCAATACCACCTAAGTTGAAGTTACCGAATTGAAGTGCAAAGTCACCTGTACCTAAAATAATCGTGACTGCTGCCACCATCAGGTTTTTATTTTTTGAGAAATCGACTTTGTTTTCAATCCAAATTTTCGCACCTGCAATGGTAATTAGACCAAATACAACAATCGATGCACCTGTCAAAATGGCTTGCGGAATGGTATGAATAATCGCACCAAACTTTGGAGAAAGACCAAGGAAAATGGCAAAGACACCTGCAAAGACAAAGACGATGGTTGAGTAAACGCGAGTCACTGCCATCACACCAATGTTTTCGCCATAAGTGGTCATACCCGGACCGCCGACACCGCCTGAAAGTGTAGTCGCAACACCATCTGCAACGAAGGCTTTACCAATGTGCGGATCGAGGTTTTCACCTGTCATCGCGCCCACAGCTTTAATGTGCCCAAGGTTTTCTGCAACCAAAATCAACGCAATCGGTGCAATGATAAGCATGGCATTGAAGTCAAAGACCGGTGAATGGAAGTGCGGAACACCAAACCAAGCTGCATCTTGTACTGGAACGAAGTTGATTGGTGTGCCATGACCCATGACATTGGAAATGATGTAATACACCAAGTAAGCGAGTAGAAGGCCAACTAAGAGTAATAGACGTTGTAATAAACCTTTGGTGAACACTGCAATCGAACCCATACATAGTACAGTGACTAAAGCCATCCACATATTAAAGTTATTACCGGCAACCCCTTTAATGGTCACTGGGGCAAGGTTGAGACCAATGATCATCACCACTGCACCTGTCACTACAGGTGGCATGAGTTTTTCAATCCAACGGGTACCCGTTGCCATCACGATAAAACCAAAAATGGCATATAAAATACCGCAGGCCATAATCCCGCCAGCAGCCAATGCGATATTGGCATTTGCTGCGCCAGTACCTGATGCTGCATAACCTGTTGCGGCAATGACCACACCAATAAAGGCAAAACTAGAGCCTAAATAACTTGGTACACGACCACCTGTCATAAAGAAGAACAGGATGGTACAGATCCCCGACATTAAAATCGCAAGGTTGGCATCAAAGCCCATCAAAAATGGCGCAAGGACAGTTGCGCCAAACATTGCAAAGGCATGTTGTATCCCCAATACAACACTTTGCACCGGAGGTAGGTACTCATTTGTACCTACAGGACGTGCATCAATATTGCCTTCGTACGGGCGCCATTTGGGAAACCAATTGGACATAAAATGAGCACTCAATAGATAAATTGTGCACATCATACTCTTGTTTTTTAGAAGATTTAATCTCTTTTAAAAATATTTTGTTCAAACTAATTACATGACTTTACATGTAAATTTACCAAATGGTAAAAGTTTTAAAGGTGTAAAAAAGGCATTAAATCATGCAATTAATCAAATAGGCTTGGAGCCAATTCTTCATAAATTTTTCTTATTTTATATATTCCAAAATAAATTAAAACCAATATGACTGGTCAAAAAAAAAGCACACAGTTCTGTGTGCTTTTTGAAAACTTGGAAGATTTAGCCAGTGTTACGTAAACCTGCCGCAATACCCGCGATGCTGACCATTAACGCATGGTCGACTGGGGTATTTTCAGCCTGACGCTCGGCAAGGTAAGCACGGCGGCGTTTCATCAGTTCGGCTTGCAGTAAATGTAGCGGCAATAAATAAGGCTTACGCACCTTCATGGATTGGTCGAGCACATCGTTACTGCTGAGTAATTTCGATTCACCTTTGAGTGCTAATAGCGTTTGTACCGCATCACGTAAACGCTGACGTAACTCTTCGCCCAACTGTTTGAGATCTGCGTCATCTGTCAGATGAGACTCATAATATAGTGCCACATGGCCATCGGCTTTGGACAAGACCATTTCCAACATATCAATCAGGGTTTGGAAATAAGGCCATTGCTCTAACATTTCTTCGAGTGTCTGCTTTTGACCTTGATCAATCACTTGATTAATCGCAGCACCTGTACCGAGCCAAGCAGGTAACATCAAACGGATTTGCGTCCATGCGAACACCCAAGGAATCGCACGTAAAGACTCAATCCCACCGCTAACTTTACGTTTGGCTGGGCGTGAGCCGAGCGGTAACATTTGTAGTTCCAGTTCTGGCGTTACAGTCCGTAGGTATTTTACAAAATGCGGATTTTCACGCACGGTTTGACGATATACCTGTACCGACAGATCCGTCATGCTGTGCATGAGCTGACGCCATTCCTGTTTCGGTTCAGGCGGTGGTAATAAGGTGGCTTCTAAGGTCGCTGCGGTGTAAATTTCCAAGTTTTGTAAGGCAATGCCTTCTAATCCAAACTTGAAGCGAATCATTTCCCCTTGTTCTGTGACACGAATCGCTCCTGAAATTGAACCCGGTGGCTGTGAAAATAGGGCTTGCTGTGTCGGCGCTCCACCACGGCTGATTGAACCGCCACGGCCATGGAATAATGTCAGTTGTACATCATGTTTTTTCGCAACCGCGGTTAATTCTTCCTGCGCACGATACTGCGCCCAGTTTGCCGACATAAAGCCCGCATCTTTGGCTGAGTCTGAATAGCCAATCATCACCTCATGTTTACCCTGAATATGCTGCTTATACCAATGCATATTGAATAGGGTATTCATGGTACGGGCTGCACCATCCAAATCTTTTAAAGTTTCAAACAGTGGCACGACGCGTAGCGCTTGTTTGATGCCGGCTTCTTTTTGCAGTAACAATACAGCCAAGACATCACTCGGATGTTCGGCCATGGAAATAATATAAGCCCCTAAACTTTCAGGTGGCTGTTCTGCCAAAGTGCGCATGGTCGCAAAGACTTCTTGTACATCTGGATGTTCAATCAGACTTTGTTTCGGCTCATTTAAAAACTTCGGTAGCAGTGGACGTTTGCTTTGCAGTTCCTGAATCAAGAAGTTTTGACGGGCTTGCTCCGTCCATGTTTCAAAATTGCCTAAACCTAAATATTCAGTAATGGCAGAAATCGCTTGGCGATGACGAGTCGACTCCTGACGAATATCGAGTTTGAGTAATTCGATACCGAAGCAATTCACTCGATGAATAAAGTCGAGTAACTGACCATTGGCAATTTCAGGTAAACCGCTGTCAATCAGTGAACGGTAGCAAACCAATAGTGGATCGAGCAGCTCATGGCGGCTTTTAATGACTTGGCTATCGTCAGCATCTTCGCCACGGAGTTTTAGTGCCAACCAGTGACGAGTGGCTTTGAGGCGTTCCCGCGCATCACGTAGATATTCACGATACGGTTCAGGGTGGAAATGACCCAAGGCATCACTAAGCTCTTTGCTGCATTCTTGAATCGAAAGTTCCCAGCGCAGGTCTTCGATATCGCGTAAATACAGGTCGGCAGCTTTCCAACGTGAAAGCCAAAGCACTTCTTGAGTAATGTTATGGGTGACGTTTGGGTTGCCATCACGGTCACCGCCCATCCAAGATGCAAAGCGCACAGGGGAAACATTTAAAGGCAACGTCTTGCCACAATGATCTTGAACCATGCCATCCAATTCACGCATGAATTTGGGTACAGCATTCCACAGGGTCTGTTCAATGGTCGTGAAGCCCCATTTAGCTTCGTCGACAGGCGTCGGGCGATGTTGACGAATTTCATCCGTTTGCCATGCCGAGCAAATCAGTTGTTTTAAATCATCCAGTACGGCTTTGCGTTCGCGTGGCGTAAGTTTTTGTTGATCCATTTTAAACAGGCAATCATTAATACCATCATATTTTTGGATCAAGGTACGGCGGCTGACTTCGGTTGGATGTGCAGTCAGGACCAATTCAATTTTTAATTCACAAATTTGTTGGAACAGTTGTTCCGCACTGATGTTATTGCATTTAAATTTTTCAAATAAATGATCGAGTGGATTCGGTGAAGGTGCTTGCTCATCAAACTCACTTTGGCGACGGCTGCGCACCACATTGTACTGTTCGGCAATATTGGCAAAGTTGAGAAAGTGTGTAAATGCACGGGTCAGTGGCAAAATTTCTTCATCTTTTAAATTTAAAAATAATTGTTCTAACTGTTTTTCAGCTTCAACTTGTCCATCGCGCGCGCCTTTAGACAAAGCACGAATTTGCTCTACCTGATTAAACAAATCTTGTCCTGCATGCTGCTTTAGGGTTTCACCCAATAAATTGCCCAGTAAGCGCACGTCTTCACGTAATGGAGCATCAATTTGTTGAATCATTTGTTATTTCTCCGCGTATTCCTGTCTCGACTATACCCCGAAAGTGCTGTGGCAAAAGGGGGTACAGACAAAAGTCGGATGACTTTTCTAGGTAAATGAGCAATAGCTATGCCATTTGTTTCAGTTTAGCCTTGAAATATTTCAGAAAATGCTTAGCTCTGCGTGCCGAGTTGATATTTCAACATAAAGATTTCGATGGCAGAGTGAATAATGGCCTGTCGCTCTGCTGCTTCAGGTACTGGGCGCATGCCCAATAAGACTTCTTGATGGCGTAGTCCCATCAGTAGCGACACAATCAGTTCAGTTTGTCGGGCAGGATTATCCGGCTGAATGAAATTTAAAGCGGCTGCGTCTTGAAAAAATTTTTCCCAGACTTGGCGCATTTTCAAATGTGAGGCACGGAAAAACTGTTCCACCAAGGGACTGTGTTCGGCAGCCAACTCCAAAAGTAATAAGTCCAGTTTAATGGCTTCTGGCAAATTCATGATGTTCAGCCCCAACTCACAAATTTCAACGAAAGCCTGCATAAAATGACTTTCGCTGTGCAGATGTCGCGGGCGGGTATTCAAAATATATTCACAGGTGTCTTCAATTGCACTGGTAAATAAGGTGGCTTTGTCCTGAAAATGATTATAGACCGTCAGTTTGGTGACCCCTGCATGTTGGGCAATCTGATTCATGCTGCAACCGTGATAGCCCATTTCTAAAAATAATTGTTTTGCAGACTCTAAAATCCGTTGTCGTTTTTCTAAGTCTTTCGGGCGGCCGACATTCATTTGCTGAAAAAATTCCAAAAAAGGCGAAAAGGTCATTGATTTAGGATAATTAATCTAATTAATGTACCGCATGGTTTATTAATTAAAAAATAACCAAATTAATTGAATAATATTCTGCCCTAAAAAAGACTTTTTATTAAGAGCGAACTTCATGAGTACGATTAAGATCACAGTTGTCAGCATGATTATCGTTTGCAGTGTGACCTTATGGGGATGCAGCAAGGATAAAGCCCAAACGGAACAGGAAGTGCCATTTGTGATGGTGACTCAGCCGGGTGCCACACATTTTGAACAGAAAAGTTATGCGGGTGATGTACAAGCACGCCAGCAAACGGCTTTGGCGTTTCGGGTTGGCGGTCAAATCACTGAGCGCTATGTCGATGTTGGAGACCAAGTCCGAATCGGGCAAGTCTTGGCAAAATTAGACGTCAAAGATGCACAGTTGCAACTGAATGCAGCACAAGCACAGCTTGAAAGTGCGCGTTCCGCTGCACAAATTGCTGAAGATGAACTAAAACGCTTTAAGCAATTATTGCCAGTCAATGCCGTGAGTCGTTCGCAGTATGATGCAGTGGAAAACCAATATAAAGCAGCACAGTCGAACTTAAAGCAAGCCCAATCAAATTATGATGTGAGTCGTAATCAGACCGGTTATAACCAATTAATTGCCAATAAAAATGGGGTCATTACTGAGCGTAATATTGAGATTGGTCAAGTGATTGCAGCAGGACAACCGGCATTTCAATTGGCGATTGCAGGTGAACGTGAAGTGGTCATTGGTGTGCCTGAACAAGCGGTTGCTGAAATTAAAACGGGGCAGGATGCATGGGTCACCTTGTGGTCGAAACCACAGGAAAAATTTGCAGGCTATGTACGTGAAATTAGTCCTGCTGCCGATCAGTCTCGTACTTATAGTGTCAAAGTGGCATTACGTGAAGGCAATAGTGCCATTCAACTGGGGCAAAGTGCACGGGTATTTTTAACCAAAGCGCAGCAGAATGTTTTGCATGTGCCGTTATCGAGTGTGTCTGCGAGTGGTCAGCAGGCGTATGTGATGGTGGTCAATGCAGATAATACGGTACGTAAAGTTCCAGTAACTTTAGGCGAATACGGACGTGACAGCGTGCCCGTACTCAGTGGTCTGCAAGCAGGGGATTTTGTTGTGGTTGGCGGCGTGCATTTGCTCCGCGAAAAACAAAAAATACAACCTGTTGATCGTGAAAATCGAGCGGTACACATTCAGGCAGGAGTTAAATAATGCATTTTAACTTGTCTGAGTGGGCACTGAAAAATAAAGGCTTAATCCTTTATTTTATGATTCTACTGGGCATCGTTGGGATATTTTCTTATTCCAAATTGTCGCAGAGTGAAGACCCGCCATTTACCTTTAAAGTCATGGTGATTCAAACCTATTGGCCTGGTGCAACAGCCAAAGAAGTATCAATGCAGGTCACCGATCGAATTGAAAAAGAACTGATGACCACGGGGCAGTATGAACGCATCATGGCGTATTCACGTCCGGGTGAATCCATGGTGACCTTTGTGGCCAAGGACAGTTTACGTTCGCAGCAAGTCCCTGATGTTTGGTACACCGTGCGTAAAAAGGTCAATGATATTCGCCATCAATTACCATCTGGTGTGCAAGGTCCTTTCTTTAATGATGAGTTTGGTGACACCTTCGGTAATATCTATGTGCTGACCGGCAAAGACTTTGACTATGCCACCATGAAGGAATATGCCGACCGTTTACAGCTCCAGTTACAACGAGTCAAAGACGTTGCGAAAGTGGATTTAATTGGTCTACAAGATCAAAAAGTTTGGATTGAAATTTCCAACACCAAAGCCACGCAAATGGGCATACCCGTGACGGCGATTCAACAAGCCTTGCAGCAGCAAAATACGGTTGCCAGTGCCGGCTTTTTTGAAACCAATTCAGACCGTATTCAGGTGCGTGTCAGCGGCAATTTACAAAACATTGATGAACTGCGTCAGATGCCCTTATTGGTGAATGGACGAACCATTCAGTTGGGTGATGTGGCAGATGTACATCGGGGCTTTAGTGATCCACCGCAGCCGCGTATGCGTTTTATGGGCGAAAATGGTTTAGGCATTGCAGTGTCGATGCGTAAAGGTGGCGACATTCTGGCTTTGGGTAAAAACCTAGAAACAGAATTTGCCCGCCTGCAAAAAACCTTGCCTTTGGGCATGGAACTGAAAAAAGTTTCTGATCAGCCTGTAGCCGTGAAGCGCAGCGTCAATGAGTTTATGAAAGTCCTCGCTGAGGCGGTGATTATCGTCCTATTGGTGAGCTTCTTCTCCTTAGGTTTCCGTACGGGATTGGTTGTGGCTTTTTCCATTCCATTGGTCTTGGCCATGACCTTTGCAGGCATGCAGATGTTTGATGTCGGGTTGCACAAGATTTCTTTGGGGGCATTGATTCTCGCACTCGGTTTATTGGTGGATGATGCGATTATTGCCGTCGAAATGATGGCGATCAAAATGGAGCAGGGCTATAGCCGATTACAAGCCGCCGGACATGCATGGCGCACCACCGCATTTCCAATGCTGACAGGCACACTGATTACTGCGGCTGGCTTTTTGCCGATTGCCACAGCCGCATCGAGCACAGGGGAATACACTCGCTCGATTTTCCAAGTGGTCACTATCGCATTGGTGGTGTCATGGTTTGCAGCGGTGCTGTTTGTTCCCTATCTGGGGGATAAATTACTACCCGATTTCAACAAAGATTTGGTACAAAAAGCCCCGTGGTATCAGCGCCTGTGGGCACGTTTACGTAAGCAGCCCGAACCTCAGCCGATGGTGCATCATGCCGGCGAACATCATGATCCTTATCAGTCTCCGTTTTATCAACGTTTCCGTGGTTGGGTCGACACTTGTGTGACCTATCGTAAGACGGTGATTGCAGCGACGGTTGGCATCTTTGTGTTATCGATTTTAATGTTTAAAACTGTACCACAGCAGTTCTTCCCACCGTCAAACCGTGCTGAAATTTTAGTGGATTTAAAGCTCGAGGAAGGTGCATCTCTGAAAGCCACAGAAGCGGCCGTAAAAAAAGTCGAAGCGTTCTTATCGAAAAAACAAGGCATTGATAATTTTGTGGCTTATGTGGGGACAGGTTCACCGCGGTTTTATTTACCTCTAGATCAGCAGTTACCCCAAGCCAGTTTTGCTCAGTTTGTGGTATTGGCTTCATCTTTAGATGATCGTAATGAGATCCGCCAGTCATTAGCAGAAGAAATCCGTAAGCTCTTACCTGAAGTACGTACTCGCGTTTCACTTTTAGAAAATGGCCCACCTGTGGGTTATCCATTGCAGTTCCGCGTGTCGGGTGAAGATCTAAGCTTAGTGCGTGAGTGGGCACAACGTGTGTCTGCAAAAGTCAGTGAAAACCCGAACACCACCAATGTGCATTTGGATTGGGGTGAGCCAAGCAAAGTTATTAAACTGGACATCGACCAAGATCGCGCACGTCAAATGGGAGTTTCCAGCTTAGATCTGTCCAATTTCCTGAATAGTTCAATCAGTGGTGCGGTGATTAATCAGTATCGTGAGAAACGAGAGCTGATTGAAATTCGGATGCGTGGTGATCAAGCGGAGCGATTGGATGTCGGTTCGCTCAGCAGTTTGGCAGTACCGACCAGCAATGGTGGTTCAGTGCCATTGGCGCAGATTGCGAAAATTGAGTATAGCTTTGAAGAAGGTTTGATTTGGCATCGTAACCGTTTACCGACCATTACTGTGCGCGCGGATATTCGTAGTAAATTGCAACCTGCAACGGTGGTGGGGGAGTTAAAAGATTCATTTGATCAGTTACGTGCAGAGATGCCGAATGGTTATCTACTCGAAGTAGGCGGCACTGTGGAAGAGTCAGCACGAGGCCAAACTTCTGTAAATGCAGGCATGCCATTATTTCTCGCAGTTGTCATGACTTTGTTGATGATTCAATTACGCAGCATTTCACGGGCGATGATCGTATTTTTAACAGCACCTTTGGGCATTATTGGCGTGGTGTTATTCCTGTTATTGTTTAATAAACCCTTTGGTTTTGTGGCGATGCTCGGCACGATTGCACTGTCTGGAATGATTATGCGCAATTCACTGATTTTGATTGATCAGATTGAACAAGATATTCAGTCTGGGGAGTCGGCTTGGGATGCGATTATCAATGCGACGGTACGTCGTTGCCGTCCAATTGTGCTGACTGCATTGGCCGCTGTATTGGCGATGATTCCACTTTCTCGCAGTATTTTCTTCGGTCCAATGGCCGTGGCGATTATGGGTGGATTGATCGTGGCGACCCTGCTGACCTTGTTCTTTTTACCTGCGTTATATGCACAGTGGTTTAAAGTGAAAAAAACTCAGCAGAATCCTTAAAAGTGTCATAATATTGGGTGCGAAATATTGAATTTTTCTCTATAGTAGCACCTGATCTACAAAGACATTTTTAAAAAGTAAAACAACCACAAGTGCAGCGCAGCATATTGTGGTGTACGGGGTTGAATCACAGATGACAGTAGAGAGTTTAGCTAAGTATCGCCGTTATGTTGCGATTTCTTATGTCTTCATGTTTTTCGCTTTATTTACCCTGATTAGTGGTGTATTTGCCTACGGCTTTGCACGCAAAGTCACTCAAATCGATTCTGCAGAAGTTTGGCTACAAGCCCAAGCGCTTTGGGTCATGCGCACCGTCGTGATTTATTCCATGATGGCCATTTTTGCCGCACTGTGGTTTATTCCTTTATTTTTCTATTATTGGGACACCTATCTTTGGGTGACTGCATGCACGGTAATTGGTGTGGTCTTTGCTGCGATTGCCTTTTTGTATTTATTAAATGCATGGATCCAAGGTCTATCCAAATTCGTTAAAAATAAGGCTGTTTTCTAAGTCGATTTATTTTTTTCCTGCCTACCCCTTGAAAAAATGGTTTGATTCCCCAATTTCAGACCACAGTTAAGTATTAAATTAAATTCCGTGAGGAGCATCGCCAGACATGGCTAAACGTGATTATTATGAGGTTTTAGGTGTATCTAAAACCGCAAGTGATGATGAAATTAAAAAAGCCTACCGTAAGTTGGCGATGAAGTATCACCCTGACCGTAATCCAGATAACCCAGAAGCTGAAGAAAAATTCAAAGAAGCTGCAGAAGCATATGAAGTTTTATCGGACAGCGAAAAACGTAGTATGTATGACCGTATGGGACATCAAGCTTTTGAAGGCGGCATGGGCGGCGGCGGTGGCTTCGGTGGCGGTTTTAGCGCAGAAGATATCTTTAGTCAGTTTGGTGACATATTCGGTGGCGCATTTGGCGGTGGTGGCCGTGGTGGTCAGCAACGTGCACGCCGTGGTTCAGACTTACGCTATGTTATGGAGCTTACCCTTGAGGAAGCTGTGAAGGGCGTGAAAAAAACCATTACCTTTACTGCGCCAGCGCCATGTGATGCCTGTAATGGTAAAGGATCTAAAAATCCAAACGACGTCGAAACCTGTAAAACTTGTCATGGTGCAGGTCAAGTGCGTATGCAACAGGGCTTCTTCTCTGTGCAGCAAACCTGTAGCACCTGTCGTGGTCAAGGTAAAATTATTAAGAACCCATGTAATAAATGTCATGGTTCAGGGGTTTCTGACCGTCAGCAAACTTTAGAAGTGACCATTCCTGCAGGTGTGGACAATGGCGACCGCGTACGTTTAAGTGGCAAAGGTGAGGCGATCCGTGATGGCCAAGCAGGCGACTTATATGTAGAAGTGGTGGTACGTGAACACGAAATCTTCCAACGTGATGGCGCTGACTTATATATGGATGTGCCTGTAAGCATTGCAGATGCTGCATTGGGTAAAGAAATTCAAATTCCGACTCTCGATGGTCGTGTGAGCTTGAAAGTGCCTGAAGGAACTCAAACTGGCAAATTATTCCGCTTACGTGGTAAAGGTGTGAAACCTGTACGTACCAGCATGACTGGTGACTTACTCTGCCGTATCGTGGTGGAAACGCCTGTGAACTTAACGGCTCGTCAACGTGAATTGTTGAAAGAGTTACAAGACACGATGGATGGCGATGACAATAAATCATCTCCGAAGAAAAAATCATTCTTCGACCGTTTATTTGATTAATTGATTTGATTCAATTAATTTTTCTGAGTTCGCTGTGATGTGAACTCAGGTATAAAAAAGCCTGCATCATTGCAGGCTTTTTTATTGAGCATTTTAAGGTTTCGGAGGAGTTATAGGCGGTAATAAACTCTCATAGCTCATGTCGAGACGATAAATATTCTTCAGACGCTGTAGCTGATGACGTGCTTCAGCCTCACGACCATTAAATGCCAATAAACGTGCATATTTAATGATGTGATATTTCGCTGGGTAGCTGCGAACCAATTTTTCAGTCTCCTGAATGGTTTGTTCAGAAACGATGGAATACGGGTTTAAACGAATAATCGCCACCCGATGCCTAAATTCCGTCAGCAAATAGATCGGCTCATGGTTGGTGATTTTCTCTGGCGTTTTTTCATATTTTGATGCCTGACCCAGCTGAATCGCTGCATTGGCATAATCACGATAAATCACCGTAATCAGCACAGCGCCAATCACGAAAACAATGCGGATAAACCACGGAGACAGACTCAATGTAGCCGCCTGTGGCTTGGCCGCTTGAAGAATCCCGATAATAAAACCCGCAGGCAGTAAGAAGTATGCGTAGTTTTGCGGAAACTCCAACATGGCATGAATAACGAAGACACCGACCATTAATAGGCCAATGACAGATAATGCGGACTTGGCTAACTTCTGTAATTGGATGCCCCAATAAGCGAAATAGGCCAAGAACGGAACACCAATAATGGCGCCATTCCACAATAAGAAATCCAAAATAAAATTGTGTGAACTACGAATCCATACAGGCCCTTGTACCGTGTCAGAGATCGAGACAAAAGCGCTACTGGTTTGATGCCAACCATAGCCAAACCAAGGCTGTGCAGCTACGGCATGCGCCATTTGTTGCCAAATGGCTAAACGAGACATATCTCCACCAGCACGTTCGGCTACGTCACGACTTTCTTGAATATTCATGTCGGATATTTGACTCATGATTTGACTTAATTTTGGCATCAATACAATCAGTGCCACAAAGCCGATAAACCAGGCCAAGCTGTAAAACCAACGAAGACGGATATAATCTTTGTACTGTGCATAAGCCAAATAGACTAGGACACAGATACTTGCCACCCAAGAGGTGCGAGATTGGCTGAGCGCGACCCCAATTAAAATAGGAATTGCACAAGCGACCAAATAGCGGGTTTTAACTTTTTGCTGTTCATAAACATATAAGCAGGCTAACAAGGACATGAGCAGAAACGTGGCCATGTTATTTGGCTGAGCAAAGTTTGCAAATGGGCGCGTAGTTCCACTAATTTTCATCACAAAAGGAAGAAACGAGTCGAAATCTAACCACTGACATATTGCGATGAGTCCCGTCATGACCCCAGATGCAACAAAGGTATAGCTTAGGTATAGGAAGGTTTTTTCGCGTTTTTCCGTACCTTGCGAGAGGCTGAAACCAAGATTGATACACAGCCAGAAGCTGAACACAAACAGCATACAGAGTAAGGCAATACTAAAATAATACACCTGCCCAAAAGCCAATTGAACGAAGGGAATCAGCGCTAAGAGCAACAGGGGCAAGGAAATTTTTGCCACCATGAGCTTTTCTTTAAAGAACGTTGCCGCTAGGGCAAACAGGGCAAAGAAGGTATAAAGCTCACCGGTATACGTGGCCCAAGGTCGGTAATGAATCGGAATCAGCCATGCCAGTGCAATACAGACTGCCGCACAAAGATACAATAGGGTTTTCATGAATATTCAAGATCAATAGAACGCGCCTATCATACCGTGAAAATGCCCAAACTTGGTGAGGGAATAGTCAGCGTCTGTGGTAGAAGTTGATTTGCAAAAGTCTTTCGGAAAATACAGGATTTTTTTGTTTGTAACTTAGCCTGCGCATGGAGTTTTGATATAGTAAGACTAATTTCGAATCAACATTAGGAAAATGTTATGTCAGCAGCTCCACGTATTGGTATCTTGGGTGCAGGCGGTCGTATGGGACGCATCTTAATTCAGGCGGTTCAGCAAGCTGGCTATCAATTGGCTGCTGCGGTAGAACGTCCTGAAAGTAGCTTGGTCGGTGCAGATGCCGGTGAACTTGCAGGGATTGGCGCGGTTGGCGTAAAGGTTGTTGGTAACCTTGCTGAAGTTTTAAAAGATTGTGATGTCGTGATCGATTTTACTGCACCTGCAGCAACAGCACAGCATCTTAAACTTTGCCGTGAAGCAGGCGTTGCGATTGTCATTGGTACCACAGGTATGAATGATGAGCAAAAAGCTTATCTTGATGAAACAGCAACAGAAACCCCAGTAGTCTATGCAGCGAACTATTCTGTCGGTGTAAACGTTTCAATCAAACTTCTTGAATTGGCATCAAAAGTGTTTGGCGATACTGTAGATATTGAAGTGATTGAAGCCCATCATCGCCATAAAGTTGATGCACCATCAGGTACAGCGCTAATGTGGGGCGAAGCCATTGCCGGTGCTTTAGGACGTGACTTAAAACAAGATGCTGTATATTGCCGTGAAGGTCATACGGGTCCACGTGAACGTCAAACCATTGGCTTCCAAACGATTCGTGGTGGTGACATTGTCGGTGAACATACTGCGATGTTTATTGCGGATGGTGAACGTGTTGAAATTACCCATAAAGCGACCAACCGTATGAACTTTGCCTCTGGTGCAGTACGTGCAGCTGCATGGGTAGTTGGTCGTGAAGCACGTAAGTACGATATGAAAGATGTACTGGGTTTTAACGATATTGACGTATAAAAGCGCGTTAAAATCCGTTATAACAACAGCATAAAATTAAAATAAGACGATCAATGGAATGAAAAAAGTCATCTTTATGGCCTGTGCTGTCGCATTCACTGCGGCAGTACAAGCGAAAACTATGGATAATGCCAAACTCACGATTAATAAAAATAATATTAAGGTTTGGACCTACCAAAATGCTCAAAATCCTGTCTTTCAATACAAAGCTGAAACCAGTTTTGATGTACCCATTGAAAAAGCGGTTTCCCTGATTTTAGATGTGGAAAATGCAGTGAATTGGGTCCCTTATATGGGCAGTGTCAAAGTCTTATCCCGTGATGACCAAAAAGGTGAATTCAGTTTATATATGGTGTTGGATTTTCCTTTTCCCTTGAAAGACCGTGATTTAGTGGTACAAGGCAAAATGCGTAAAGATGCACAAGGCATCATTAGCATCCAAAATAAAGCAGTTAAAAAAGGTTATCCGATCAATCCCAATTATGTACGTCTAACCGACTATGAGGGCGATTGGACCTTCCAGCGTTTAGGCAATCAAAAAGTCAAAGTGTCGACCTATGGCTATGCCAATCCGGAAGGCTCCATTCCGCTCAGTTTCGTGAATATGTTTGTGCAGCAACAGCCTTACCAAATGCTACAAAAAATGAAAGTGCAGCTGGGTAAAAGCAAAACTGTTGTGACCTTTCCCGAAATTTTAAAATAAGCCTTAGCAATGATTTAGTTCAATATGAACGATCAATGACTTTGCTGATCAGGCAGACGAAATGCCGTCAACTGCTGCATGTGCTGTGCTTCTGGAAGTTCGATACTGAGTAAGGTTTGTTCTGGAAATTGATGCGGATGTAACTTGATTTGAAATTGCCGCGCGGTCATTTGTTCACAGGCAAAGCGAAGTTTGGCTTGCTGCGGCATCATATTCATACCGTTTTCAGATTTGGCTTTATAAATATATAGCTTTTGATGTAACCCGCCGCTGGTGATCGGTTGGATCTGCTCAAGTTCATATTGCGTCAGTTTTTGGGCACTCAAAAAACCTTGAATTAAAGATTTACAGATAAAATTTTGCTGGCTTTGAGCTTGAGTGTGCTGTTCGGGTTGGCACGCCATAAGCGTGAGTGTGCTGAAGATGATTAGACCCGCTCGAAGCTGCGTGAAGTCATTCATTTAATTGTCCCCCTATCGTTATTTTTGAGATATCAACCTGATGCATTCAGCTTAAATCTGTTAACTTAATGGGTACAGATACAAGAATGATTAAAAAAAGGGTACAGATGGCTTTTCAATATCAGCAGCTTGCGCAGCAGTTGGCACAGAAAATTTATAGTGGTGAATTGGCCGCAGGGCAGCGTCTGTATGCGCTACGTCAATTTTCACAGCAGCATCAGATCAGTTTAAATACCGCGAAACGCTGCTATGAATTACTTGAAGCCAAAGGCCTGATTTATGTCAAAGAAAAGTCTGGTTATTTTGTGCAAGTCTCACAGAAAGCCCAGCAAATTGCCGTGCCGAATCATCCTGATTTTGATTCCCGACCTCGTGAAATTTCGAATTTAGAATTGCAAATTCAGATCCATGAAGCATCTGCAAATAGCCGCCTGATTCATTTGGGTTCAATTCAGTTGTCCCCCAATTTTGTTCCTGTTGAAGCACTCAGACGTTCAATCCAAAGGGCATTAAAGCATTGTAAACCAGAAGATTTTTTATATAACAATCGGCAAGGTCATCCACAATTGCGTGAAGCTTTGTCGGCACATTGGGCTGAAGATGGTTTTTACATGCCTAAGGATGATATTTACATCAGCAATGGTTGTATGCCGGCTTTGTCAGTGATGTTGCAAAATCTGAGTGCGGAAGGGGAGAGTGTCATTGTCCCGACGCCGAACTATAACGGGCAATTGCAATTATTGGCTTTATTGAAGCGGAAAATTGTTGAAATTCCTGCCAATACGGAAGGTTTTGATTTAGACCGTTTAGAGCAGGCAATGCGGGATTCAGGCGCGAAAGTATGCTTATTGACTGCAAATTTTCAAAATCCTTTGGGTTTTTGTTTAAGTAATGAAGATAAGGAACGAATTGCACAACTGGCTGAAAAATATCAATGTTATGTAATTGAAGATGATATTTATGTTGAGTGTAGTTTCAATGCAAAGCGACCATTGCCTATCAAATATTGGGATCGGGCGGGCTATGTGATCTATTGTGGGTCGATTTCAAAATCTTTATCGCCTTCTTATCGGGTGGGGTGGTTTTGTCTTCCACCACATTTGCAACATTTGCGTCCCAAATTACTTTTGCAAAATGATTCGGTGAATACGCCTTTGCAGTTAGGACTTGCCGATTTGATTTTTAGTCGTGCGTATCGCCAACATCTTGCTGAATTGCGTCCTAAATTAATGGTGCAAGTCGAGCAGTATCGTCAGTATATTTACGATGCTTTTCAAGGGGTTGATATCCGTCTAAATCGGCCTCAAGGCAGTTATGCACTGTGGTTGCAGATGCCTGAACAAATAGACAGTTTGGCGCTGTATTACCATGCGCAAAAACATGGCATCAATATTGTGCCAGGTTTAATTTTTGGTGAGGACAATCGTTATAACAACTGTATTCGTCTAAATGCCGGGCATGAGTTGTCTGTAGATATTCAGCAGGCAATTTTATTGCTTGCAGATTGGGTGCGTAAGGAATGCATAAATACAAGCACCGTCTAATTTTGATGAGTGTATAAAGGACACAAAAAAGCCTGCATACAGCAGGCTTTCTTGGCTTAGATTTTTGCCGTTAAAAATCAGCTTTCAACACGATACGATAACGCACGTTTCCTGAATGCAAACGTTCAATCGCTTCATTCACCTGAGACATTGGATACATTTCAATTTGAGGTGCAATATTTTGACGTGCGGCGAATCGAAGTAATTCACGCAGTGCTGCAGGAGAGCCTGTTGATGAGCCAGTGACAGATTTAGCACCACTGATCAGCATACCTGCGGGGATTTGCATCGGCTCAAGTGCTAGGCCAAGCATGTGAACGCTTCCATTCGGTGCCAAAGTTGAAAGATAGGCTTGCCAATCCAACGTCACATTGACCGTGCTTAAAATCAAATTGAACTTCCCACGCTGAGCTTTAATTGCAGCAAGATCACGACTATTCACCACATGGTCAGCACCCATGGCTTTAAGTTCATCGGTTTTATCTAAGTTTGAGCTGAACGCAGTAATTTCACAGCCCCAAGCCTTGAGCAGTTTAATCGCCATATGACCTAATCCACCAATGCCGATCACGGCAACATGGTGAATGGCCTGAATTTGGTGCTGTAAAATGGGATCAAATACCGTAATCCCACCGCAGAGCAGAGGGCCAGCACTGGTTGGGTCGAGATCATCTGGAAGCGGAATAACCCATTGCCAGCCAGCACGGACTTTGTCGGCAAAGCCACCTGCATGACCGACGATCGTCGCTGTCTTGGTTCCGGTACATTGGACTTGGCGACCATCGATACACGAGTCACAGTGTTGACAACTTTCTGCTGTCCAGCCAATGCCTACACGTTGTCCGACTTTGAGTCCTTTTGCTTCGCTGCCGAGTTGGGTAATGGTTCCAATCACTTCATGTCCTGGGACCACAGGATAAACCGAAGATTTCCAATCATTTTGGATAATAGAAATATCTGAGTGACAAAGACCGCAATACTCGACTTTGACTTCAACCTGATGGGCTTGTAATTCACCTGCATCAAATTGGTAGGGAACAAGGGCTTCACCACTGTTCATTGCTGCATAGGCGTGGATTGTATTGTCACTCATTATTCTATCCTTTATGTTTTGAGGTCATTCTTCGTGCGTGTATTTAAAGTCACAGTGATTTTCATGATCATTGACCATGCCGATGGCTTGCATCAGAGCATAGCAAGTCGTTGGGCCGACAAATTTAAAACCATGCTTTTTTAATGCTTTGGACATGGCCTGACTTTGAGCGGTTTGTGCAGGGGCGCTGCGATATTCAACGACATCATTATTGGCAATGTGTCCTTCGACAAAATTCCAAAGAAATTCCACAGGATGAATCCCTTGGGCTTTTAACTGTTGCCATGCTTTGGCATTATCTCGAATGGCAGTGAGTTTGCCGATATGGCGAATCAAACCTGAATCTTGTAATTTTTCTTGTAATTGTAGGTCACTCAACGCTGCAATTTCGGCAATGGGATATTGAAAAAAATGCTGCTGATAACAGGCCCGTTTTTTCAGCACAGTGATCCAAGACAGCCCCGCTTGTTGTCCTTCAAGACACAGCATTTCAAAGAGATGCTGCTCATCAAAACTAGGTTTAGCCCACTCAGTGTCGTGGTAGGAAATATACAAAGGATCTTCGGAGCACCAAGCACAGCGTTGTATCGTCATGTTGAATGCTCCTTTTTGACTTAAATTTTAAAGACAGTCCATTGATCGTTTTTATTGTCCCAATACAACAGTTCCGCTTGATCGAGATCGGCAAATTGAATCCATACATCTTTACCTGATTTGTCTGCGTAGCCGGTGCTGATGAGTAATGCTTCTTCAGTGATCTCCATGATCCAGCCCTGATAAGACTGTCCATTGAGGCTGATTTTTTGTTGATTACCAGATTCTGCAAATTCCACCAGACGATTGATCAACGCTTCTGACATGTATGTTTCCTAAAATTAACGTAAATACGGATAGGGGTTAACGGCATTGCGACCTTTACCACCCAAGTAAATGCCATAATGCAAATGTGGTGCAGTATGTCGAGCATTGCCAGTATTACCTACATAGCCAATGACATCACCTTTTTTGACATAGTCGCCGACGTTTAAGCCACGCTTATGACCATCAAGATGCGCATAATAATGCCAAGAGCCTGCGGGCCCCATAATCCATATCACTTTACCACCCAAATTGTTATTACGTAAGTCAGCAACTAAACCTTCTGTAGCACTGAGGACTTTTGTTCCACGTGGAACAATAATATCAATGCCTTCGTGGCTCCGCCCTTGGCTACGCGCTGCGCCCCAAGTATCCTTGAGCGCACTTCGTTTGACTTGATGAACAGGAACAGGCAATTGATTGGATAAACGCATGTTTTGTAATTTTTTCACTTCATGAGCAGGCAATGTACTGCCTGATGGTTTGGGTGGAGTCGACGTACAGGCGCTGAGTAAAAGCAAAATAAAACCAATACCGCCAAACAATCCTTTGCGAAGCTGAAAAAATCCTTGAGTCACATTTGTCCCTATACAATTGATGAGCAGTTCAAAACTATGGCATAGAATGGCTTTCGAGTTCTAGCGTAGAAATGAGTTTTTTCATGGCGGTTGGAATACCGAGTGCAGTGGCTTGTATCGGGGTATACCACTGTGCGTTGCATTCAATGGCTAAATGCTCTTTTTGATCGGCAGCAACGGTAAATACAGTAGCTTCTAAAAGCCAAGTGAAGTGGGTAAAGCTATGTGATATCTGCACTTGAGTGTTGGTAGGTTTCAGTCCAAGCTGCTGAGTGTAGGATTGAAACTCATGGGGTTGATCAAAAATAGGTAAACACCACAGACCGCCCCATAGACCGCTATTCGGACGTTGTATCCACAGCCATTCTCCTGCAGATTGAATCAGCATGACTTGAGCCTCTCTCACTGGAACAGGCTTTTTAGGCTTTTTATAAGGTAATTCAGTTTCTAAACCCTGAGCATGTGCTTTGCAGTGCTGTTGCATGGGACAATATAAACAGAGTGGTTTTTTCGGCGTGCATACAGTTGCACCCAGATCCATAATCGCTTGGGTATAATCGTGGTTGCGTTCAGTGGGGCAGAGCTCTGTCGCCAGTTGCCACATGGCCCGTTCATGTACAGGTTTCGATAAATCATCTTCAATAGCAAAGAAACGAGACAATACTCGCTTGACGTTGCCGTCCATAATCACGCCATATTGTCTTAAACCTAAAGACATCAGCGCACCTGCGGTAGACGGGCCGATGCCCGGTAGTTCCATCCACTGCTCAAGATTGCTTGGAAAATGTCCCTGACGTGCAACAATACCCGCGGCTTTGTGTAAGTTCCGAGCCCGTGCATAGTAGCCTAAGCCAGCCCAATAGGGTGCCACATCATCCCAAGAAGCATGACCTAAATCTTCAACAGTTGGAAATCGTTGAATAAATCGATCAAAGTATTGTAAGACGGTTTTGACTTGAGTCTGTTGTAGCATAATTTCTGAAACCCACACTTTGTAAGGGTCATCCTTCACTTGCCACGGTAAGTCATGACGACCATGGACATCAAACCAGTCGAGAAGGGCATCAGAAAAGTTAAACATGCAAAACAGTCAAAATTGAAAAAACCCGCCTAGTATACATCTTTCTATAGGTATTCTTTTTGTTCAAAACGAAATCTGTATATCAGGGGAAATGCAAAAATAGCGGTTATCAAAAAAGGAGCCGAAGCTCCTTAGTGAGTGTCAATTTTTAAATTTTAGCTTTTAAAGCCCCAGCGGGAATCAAGCGCCAACGTTTGGTTTTCATAACGTGGAATAATGTGAATGTGCACATGTTCAGTAGCTTCGCCAAAAACTTGTCCATCATTAAACCCAATATGAAAGCCAGTAGGTTGATAACGTAAATTTAATTCATTACGTGCTTGTTCAAGTAAGGACATTAAACTTTTACGTTCTTTATCAGTAATTTCAAAAAAAGAACCAACGTGACGTAGCGGGACAATGACAGCGTGTCCTTTAGACAGTGTGTGTGGTTCAGGAAGTACAACTCCAAAATCATTTTTTGCAATAACGTCATATTCGTCAAAATTGCAATATGGACAATTGAGATCTGTCATTGTGCTCTCCTCATTTTTATAAATTAAATATTGTGTATCGGTTCTTATGGCTTTAAGAACCAAGCTGGCGTGCTAACAAGGCATACATGGCTGCTAAGCTTTGCTGTTCTGCAGCAGCGTTATAAGCTAAATCTACGCCGTTGGCTTTGGCACGTTCGTCCGCCATCGGATTGCTAAAGCCGTGTTTTGCGCCTTCAAAAATATTGATTTGATACTTCACTTGGGCAGCATCCATTTCATTTCTAAAGGTTGCAACATCATTTAAGCTCACCATCGAGTCGAGCTCACCATGTTGCACTAAAATCTCTGCTTGAACTTGTCCTGTTTGTGCAGGAGTCGCTGTAGCAAGTGTTGCATGGAAGGTCACCACAGCTTTTAATGCAGCACCTGAACGAGCTAAATCCAGCACGACTTTTCCGCCATAGCAAAAGCCTATAGCTGCGAGTTTATCTGCATTTACTTCTTTTTGCTGTGCCAAAGTGTTTAATGCAGCAGACGCGCGGGTCACAATGGTGTTGGCATGATCAAAAGTCTGCATCATCCATTCATAAGCTTGCTTGGCATCTGTGGTGACTTTTTTGTCACCATACATATCCAAAGCGAAAGCAGCATAGCCTTGTTCTGCCAATTCGCGCGCACGTTGTTCGGTATATTCATTGCGTCCCCACCATTCCGGGGCAACTAACACACCTGCGATCGCAGTGTCTGACTCTGGTGCGGCAAAATAGCCAAAAAGTTGAGTTCCATCCGCTGCTGTATATTGAATTTCGCGAGTCTTAATTTTAACGGTCATGGTCAAATCCTTATGTGCGGCTACGCAGTTGATGAAAATTTAAAATAAATGGAAATTGGTTTTTGTGAAATAAATATAAGATATCAATGTGAATTTTAAGTCAAATTAATCAAAAAAATTGTAAAAGAAAATAATGGAAAGAAGAAATATTGAGGAGCACCGAGATTTGTCGATGCTCCTGAATGGAGTATTGTTATTTCGGGAGAACTTCAATGAGCTCTACATCAAAAATCAGTGTGCTGTTTGGCTCAATGACATCTGCTGAACCAATTTGACCATAGCCTAAATTTGCAGGAATGAAGAAGCGATATTTTGCACCTTCTTTCATCAACTGTAGACCTTCTGTCCAACCCTGAATGACTTGACTCACTTGGAACATCGCTGGTTGGTTGCGTGCAATTGAACTATCAAAAATAGTGCCATCAATTAAGCGCCCTTCATAGTGAACTTTCACTGTTGAATTGGCTTTGGGTGACTTACCTTTGCCGGCTTGAATGACTTGATACTGCAGGCCAGATTTCGTGACCTGCATACCTGGTTTTTTGGCATTCTCAGCAAGGAACGCAGTGCCAATAGTCGCATTTGCATCCGCTTTTTGTTTCAGTTCAATCAATTGTTTCGCTTCGGTTTGCTTTTTATATTGGGTTAAGGCACGGGTCATTTCTTCATCTGTTAATGACGAAGCTTGACCTTTAGAAGCTGCTTTTAAACCTGCAACAAATGCATCAATATCCAAATCCTTAATGGATTCAGCATTACTGCGTCCCATTAAGTAACCAAAACTATAACCGACTTGTTCTGCAGCACTACTTTTATTACTGACATCTTTGGCAAATACAGTGCTTGAGCAGAGTGCCAAACACAACATACTGATCTGTAATTTCATGACCGAGTCTCAAAATAAAGCAGGAGAGCGAAAAGCTCTCCTGTACCGGTTTTATTATTTAACTTCAATGAGTTCTACATCAAAAATTAAAGTACTGTTCGGTGGAATTGTTCCTGGAACACCTTGAGCACCATAACCTAGGTTTGAGGGAATATATAAAGTAGCTTTGCCACCTTCCTTCATTAACTGCAGACCTTCAGTCCAACCCGGAATTACTTGGTTCAACGGAAATTCAATTGGCTCGCCGCGCTGTACTGAACTATCAAATACTGTGCCATCCACTAACTTACCTGTGTAGTGAACTTTAACAACTGATGTGGCTTGCGGTTGTTTACCTGTACCTTCTTTCGTTGTTAGGTACTGTAAACCAGAAGCTGTAGTTTTAACCCCAGCTTTGCTTTTGTTTTCCGTTAAGAAATTATCGCTGCTACTTTGTGCTTGCTTATTGCTTTCGAGCTGCTTATTTTGCATTTCTTGTTGGAACTCAGCATATGCTTTTTGTAATTCTTCTTCAGTATATGCAGGTTTTGCACGAGCATGGCCTGCACGAACGCCAGTGACAAAGCTATCAATATCTAATTCTGGAGGTGTTTGATGGGCAACTTCATAACCAAGGGCATAACTGATTTTAGCGACAGCAGAAGCATTTGCAGCTGGTTGAGTTGATGTTGCTGATTGCGTAGCAGGCGTTTTAGTTGCATAGTAAACAGGAACAAGTGCGGCACCGCCGAGTAATACAGCGACAGCGATAGGTAGGGCCTTACTCATATATTTTCCCACAATTATTTTATATGTAAAAAGTTGCTGAAATTCTAGCAGACTTTTCCTGTTCAGCGCTTACCTATCTCTATGATCAGGTAAGGTGCAGGAAAGATCATCATAGTCATGTTCTTATTTTTATACTATAACGGTATGAATATATAAAACATTTTTTATACAGAAAGATGCATGCAATATAAATTTCGCAAATAAAAAAAAGCCACCGTATTCGGTGGCTTTTTGAATACGCTTAAATTAGTCTTGGTCTTTTGAAGCTTTATAACCATAAGAATAGTTATAGCCATAACCATAACCAGCTGAGCTACGTTGAATGTCGTTTAGAATAATACCATTGACCTTCACACCCACTTGTTCAAAGCGGTTCACGGTTAACTCTAATTCTTTCAACTGAGTTTTCGCATAACGTGCAATCACCAGATTCACACCAGCAAATTGCGAAATAATGATACCGTCTGTCACCGCAAGTACAGGAGGGGTATCAATGATCACATGATCAAACATCGGTGAAATCAAATCTAAGAATTCTTTGAATTTACCAGAACTTAAAAGCTCAGATGGGTTAGAAGGGCTCTTACCGCGAGTAGTCACACTTAAATTTGGAATTTCAGTGGTTTTAATGATGCTGTCTAGATCACGCTGACCATTTAAATACTCAGAAAGGCCTGGTTGGTTGTCATGATTGAAGTATTTGTTTAAATAACCACGACGTAAATCGGCATCAATAATTAAAACGCGTTTATCGCTTTGCGCAAGAATCGTAGCTAAGTTGGTTGAAATAAATGATTTACCGACTTCTGGTGCAGGCCCTGAAATCATGATCAGATTATTTTTTGCAGATGTCAGTGCAAAGTGAATGGCAGTACGCATACTGCGCAGGCTTTCAATTGCAATATCATCGCTATTTTTAACTGCAAGAACTGGAATTGTTTTCTTCTTCTTCAAGAGTTTAATACGGCTTTCTTGAACAGGGGAACGTGGCACAGTGGCATAAACCGGAAGATCAAGGGTGTTCTCAATTTCTGAAGAATCTTTAATTCCTGAGCGTAGCATGTTACGTAGTAGTGCAAGTAATGTACCGAGGAAACCACCGAGGAAAATTGAAAGTATCAAGATTTGTAGTTTTTTCGGTGCAATCGGTTGAATTGGTTCTACAGCGGTATCCACAATACGGACATTGCCAATTTCACCAGCTTTGGCAATTCGTAATTGTTGATAAGAGTTAAGTAGAGCAGTGTACAGCTGTTGCTTGACTTCAACTTCACGATAGAGCTGTAAATAACGACGTTGTAGGTCTGGTAATTTTTTTAAGGTGGTATTCAATTCACCAATTTTGCTATTGATTGCACCCAATTGAGCATTCATTTGTTGCATCACTGGATGTTCACTAGTGTACTTCGCAGAAGCTTCAGCAACTTTTTGCTCTAATTCAGCTTTTTGAGTTTCAAGAGTGACGCTTTGAGTTAAATATAGTTCAGATTCTTTGGTTACATCGACGGTATTAAACTCTTGACGGAATTTGTTAAATTCACGTTCTGCGACATCAAGCTGCTGTTTTAATTCAGGGAGTTGTTCGTCTAGGAATTTTAATGTTTGTGCACTTTCAGCCGAACGTCTTTCAATATTTTGATGGCTGTAGGCTGTTAAAATGGCATTTAAAACTTGAGTAATATGTTCTTTATCTTGACCTTGGTAATTCAGACCAAGCACGCCCGTCATTTTACCTTTTTCAGCAACTGAGTAGTTTGCCAAAATACTGTCGACTGCAGCAGGGAGAGACTGCTTTTGAATTAAATAGTCATCTTTGAATTGATCTTTGCTATAAACTGAGATTTCCCAAAGACCTTCTGCTGTTCGCAAAGAACTTTTTTGGTTCAATGGTGCTGTTAATATTTTTTGGTCAGTGTCTAGATCAATTAAAGAAAGTTTATTTTCTTGAAATTGGAGACCAAGGTTCTTGTCACGATATTGTGTAGGGATATCAAATTGGCGAATTTCAAAACTTTTTTCATTATCTTTGAAAACGACTGATTTATTTTTATATTCTGTGACATATTCATGCGGGGAAAATAAGCGATCAGTGAAAGAATTTTCTGTACCGGAAATTTTTAGGTCGAGATGTAAACTCTGAATGACATTACCAAGAACTAAACGTGATTTAAGAATCTCAATTTCTGCTTGGGCAGGCTGCTTTTGATCAATCATGCCTGATAGATCACCTAAGAGTGCAGCAGAAGTCCCTTTACTCTCTTCCACTTGTACTAAAGCATTGACTGAATAAGTATCCGGTGTTGCTCTTAAATAAAGTAAAGCACAAACAAGACTTAAAATTACACATAATGCAATTAACTTCCACTGTGCAATCAGAGAGAAAAATAATTCTTTTAAATCAATTGTATCTTCTGTATTGATATTTTGGCTCATAATCGTACATCAAAAGTTAAATTTGTTTAGTCCAATCTGCAACGCAAGATTGGATCAGTTCTGAGGTTTGGTCAAAAAAAGCTTGATCGTGCTGATATGGGTCAGGCACATTTTTACCTTGCCAATGGCCTAAACGAAAAGTCTTTCCTTTTGCAAATGGCCATGTTTGTTCAATATGCTTTTGTTGATTTGAACTCATGACTAAAATTAAATCTGATTTCTTGATCAGTTCAGCATTTAATTTTTGCGCAATGTGTCCACTCATATCGATGCCAATTTTTTGCATACAGTGTTGAGCTTTTTCATCTGCTGGATGTCCAACCATGCCTGAGATTCCCGCTGAATAAATATTCAGATCGGGATGATTCTTTTTCAGAAGATATTCTGCCATAGGACTTCGGCAAATATTACCTACACACACCACCAGAATATTTTTAAATAACATTATTGACCCATTCTGTCGATGTTATAGATCATATTTGAGAAAGGAATCACCTGATTGATCACGCGCTGCCAACGTGCCAAGCCAGATGCATCAACATATACAATATCGTTGCTACGCATTCTGAACTGGTTTGCGAGTCCAAAGTCACCAATACTGGTTAAATCCAAATGATAAATTTCGGTCATCGGACTATTCATATCACTACGTACTACGTAGATTTTACCTCGACTTGCAGAAAGCGAGTTTACCCCAAGACTTTCGCCCAAGACATCACTTAAACTCATTCCTTGATCACGCATTGGTAGGGATTGATTTTTACCAGATTCACCCATTACATAAATTTTCTGATTTTCGCGTGAATTGACATAAATTGTATCGTTAGGCTGTATGAGTAGATTATGTAGTGAATAGCCAGCCTTTTCTAACTGAATGCTATTTAAGTTGTAAGTTTGTCCTTGGCGTACCAAGGTAATAGACGTATTATCGCCAAATTGCGTATTCACACCGCCAGCAAGACCAAGTGCAGTATATACGCTGGTAGGTTGGTCGGTGAGATTAAATTGACCACCTTTCATTACATTACCTTGGACAGAATAACGCTGGCCTTGGTAGGAAAGAACGCGAACAATCACATCTGGAGTTTTTAAATAGCGGGCAAGTTGGCTACGTAACTCCTGATTGACTTTTGTTAGGGATTTTCCGGCAGCTTTATATCGGCCAATAATAGGGAATTGAATATAACCATTTTGGTCGATTTGGTAACCGTTTGATTTTATCGCCTCTTCATTACTAATGGTATTTGTAGGTGGCGTTATTTCCGGATATGCCCATAAATAAATGGATAAAATATCACCAGAATTTAATCGATATTGTTGTTGTTGTTGATTGAAAAGGTGAGCAAAATTTTGTTGATTAATCTGTGCGGGTTGAACGGCTGCTAAATTGTCTTGTGATAATTTGATGACATTTACAGTTGAACCTAGATCTGTTTGGAAAACACCTTCTTTTGGTAAATCATATGTTTGAAGACCTGATGTGATTGCACAACCCGTCATACCTAAACTGAGTGCTAACAAGAAGCTATAACGATAGTAACTCACTCGAAATCCTACTTATAAAAATAATTGAATTGTAAAAAAGGCAATCGCCTGATTTTTAAAATATATAACGCAGCATTTTATACTATGTAAAGTAAACATCCTAGGATTTGCTGTCAAAATGTGTTGCTACAGTGTAATGATTATTGTGTGAAATAAAACACATATTTGTTAATGAATACATAATAAATTCATTTAAGTAATTGGTGTTAAAAATCAAATATTAATATATTGGATAAAAAATAAACGTTGAATTTTGCAGTTATATTTTTTGATTACGAAAAATAATAATTCCCGAAAAATATAAGGGCTATTTCTGCTATATTATGAGGCGTTTTTCACATGATTAAATCATAAATTATAAGGCTCTGGAATGTTGCAACTCTCGGAACTAAAAATAGCAGTAATTGGGTTGGGCTATGTAGGTTTACCTTTAGCTGTTGAATTTGGTAAAAAAAGCCCAGTTGTTGGTTTTGATATCCATCAAAAAAGAATCGATGAATTAAGAAGTGGTCAAGATCACACTTTAGAAGTTTCGCCTGAAGAATTAAAAAAAGCAGAATATTTACAATTTTCAGCTGATTTGGACGATTTAAAAAAATGTAACTTCTTTATTGTGACTGTGCCAACCCCGATTGATGGTGTAAACCGACCAGATCTAACTCCGTTGCGTAAAGCAAGTGAAACGATAGGCAAAGTAATATCTAAGGGCGATGTTGTTGTTTACGAGTCGACGGTTTACCCAGGCGCAACAGAAGAAGTTTGTATTCCAGTTATTGAAAAAATATCAGGATTAAAATTTAACCAAGATTTTTACGCAGGCTATAGTCCAGAACGTATTAATCCTGGTGATAAAGTAAATACACTCACCAAGATCAAAAAAATTACCAGTGGTAGCACACCTGAGATCGCAAATTTAGTTGACGCTGTATATAGCAGTATTATCACAGCAGGCACTCATAAAGCTGCAAGTATTAAAGTCGCAGAGGCAGCTAAAGTGATTGAAAATACGCAGCGTGATTTAAACATTGCGCTAGTAAATGAGTTGTCAGTGATTTTTGATCGTCTAAATATAGATACTATAGATGTATTAGAGGCTGCTGGTAGTAAATGGAACTTCTTACCTTTCCGTCCAGGTTTGGTGGGTGGTCACTGTATTGGTGTTGACCCGTATTATTTGACACATAAAGCAGAAGAAGTGGGATATAACCCACAAGTAATTTTGGCGGGCCGCCGTATTAATGACAACATGGCGCAATATGTTGCTCAATCTACCATTAAACATATGGTTAAAAATGGGATCGATGTAACCATTGCAACTGTCGGTATCTTGGGTGTGACATTTAAAGAAAATTGCCCTGATATTCGTAACAGTAAAATTGCGGATGTCATTGCTGAATTTAAACAATGGGGCGTAAACGTTGTGGTTTGTGATCCTTGGGCAGATGCAGCAGAAGTCCAGCATGAATATGGTGTTGAATTAGGTCAGGTTGATGCTGAACACCAAGTTGATAGTTTAGTCGTTGCAGTGGGTCATAATGAATTCCGTGATATGTCCGCTTTAGAATTACGTAATTTGGTGAAATCCGAAAAACCTGTCATTGCAGATGTGAAAAGTTTGTTCGATCGCGATCAATTAACTGCTCAAGGTTTTACTGTATTCCGTCTCTAATCTGAAAATTAAGAAGTTTTATAAATGAAAAAATTTGCCCTTATCGGTGCTGCTGGTTATATCGCTCCACGTCACTTAAAAGCGATTAAAGAAACAGGTAACGATTTAGCCGTTGCTATGGATGTAAACGATTCTGTTGGGATTATGGATAGTCATTTCCCTGAGGCTGAATTTTTTACTGAGTTTGAACAGTTTGAAGCCTATGTTGAAGATCAGAAGCTTAAAGGTCAGAAATTAGATTACGTTGCGATTTGCTCACCAAACTATTTACATGCACCTCATATGAAATATGCCCTAAAAAATGGTATTGAGGTGATTTGTGAGAAGCCATTGGTTTTAAATTCAGAAGACTTAAATATGTTAGCTGAGTATGAAAAACAGTATGGTGCAAAAGTAAACTCAATTCTTCAATTACGCTTACATCCTTCAATTATTGCTTTACGCGATAAAGTACAAGCTGCGCCTGCTGATAAAGTATTTGATGTCGATTTAACTTATCTAACTTCACGTGGTAAATGGTATTTAAAATCGTGGAAAGGTGTAGATAAAAAATCTGGCGGCGTAGCAACCAATATTGGTGTGCATTTCTATGACATGCTGCATTTCATTTTTGGTGATATCATTAAAAATGAAGTGCATTATCGTGATGAAAAAACTGCATCTGGCTATTTAGAATATGAACGTGCTCGTGTTCGTTGGTTCTTGTCTATCGATGCAAATAACCTGCCATCAAATGCTGTAAAAGGTGAAAAGCTAACTTACCGTAGTATTACGATTGAAAATGAAGAATTAGAATTTTCAGGCGGTTTTACAGATTTACATACGCAGAGTTATCAACGTATTTTGGAAGGCAAAGGTTACGGTGTGGAAGAAAACCGAGCAGCAATTGAAACAGTAGAAGTCATTCGTGTTGCTCCTATTGTGGAAAACCCTGCGAACCCACATCCATTATTAGCTAAAGTAAAATAAATCAGGGAATGATTATGAGTTTTTATCAACATGAAACAGCGATTGTTGATGAAGGTGCGCAAATAGGAAGCGATTCGCGAGTTTGGCATTTTGTTCACGTATGTGGCGGTGCCAAAATCGGTCAAGGCGTATCTTTAGGACAAAACGTATTCGTTGGCAATAAAGTCGTTATTGGCGACCATTGTAAAGTTCAAAATAACGTGTCGGTATACGATAACGTGACCTTGGAAGAAGGTGTATTTTGTGGACCAAGCATGGTTTTCACCAATGTGTATAACCCACGCTCTTTAATTGAACGCAAAGACCAATATCGTAATACCTTGGTTAAAAAAGGCGCAACACTGGGTGCGAACTGTACTATTGTTTGTGGTGTAACGATTGGTGAATACTCGTTTGTCGGTGCTGGTGCAGTCATTAATAAAGACGTACCGGCGTATGCATTGATGGTAGGTGTTCCAGCAAAACAAATTGGTTGGATGAGTGAGTTCGGTGAACAGTTAGATTTACCTTTAACCGGTAATGCAGAATCTGTGTGTTCCCATACAGGTGCGATATACCGATTGTCTGGTAGCACTGTAATCAAAGAACAGGCATAAACATGATTGAATTTATTGATTTAAAAGCTCAGCAAGCTCGTTTAAAAGATAAGATTGAAGCGGGTATTCAAAATGTATTAACACATGGTCAATACATTTTAGGTCCTGAGGTAAAAGAGTTAGAAGAAAAACTTGCTGCTTATGTCGGTGCAAAATACTGTATTACATGTGCAAATGGTACCGATGCCTTACAAATTGCACAAATGGCGTTTGGTATCGGTCCGGGTGATGAAGTGATTACGCCCGGATTTACCTATATTGCAACAGCTGAAACAGTTGCAATATTGGGTGCGACGCCTGTCTATGTCGATGTCAATCCAAATACATATAATTTGGATGTTGAACAATTAGAGGCAGCGATAACCCCGCGTACGAAAGCAATTATTCCAGTAAGCTTGTACGGTCAATGCGCTGATTTTGATGCAATCAATGCAATTGCAGCGAAATATAATATTCCTGTTATTGAGGATGCAGCGCAAAGCTTTGGTGCAACCTATAAAGGTCGTAAAAGTTGTAACTTAACTACTGTGGCTTGTACAAGTTTCTTCCCAAGTAAGCCTTTAGGTTGCTATGGGGACGGTGGTGCGATTTTTACCAATGATGATGAACTGGCAAAAGTGATTCGCCAAATTGCACGACATGGTCAAGACCGTCGTTATCATCACATTCGTGTAGGTATGAATAGTCGTTTGGATACATTACAAGCTGCCATTCTTTTGCCAAAACTTGAAATTTTGGATGAAGAAATGCAAGCGCGTCAGCGTGTAGCAGAAACCTATACCAAACTGTTTAATGAAGCGGGTGTTAATACTACACCATGTATTGAAGCACATAATCAGAGTGCATGGGCGCAATATACCATTCAAGTTGAAAACCGTGATGCTGTGCAAGCGAAGCTGAAAGAGCAGGGTATTCCTACAGCGGTACATTATCCAATTCCATTGAATAAGCAGCCAGCGGTAGCCAATGCGAATGTAAGCTTACCTGTAGGTGATGCAATTGCTGAGCGCGTAATGAGTTTGCCAATGCATCCTTACTTGACTGCAGAAGCGCAAGAAAAGATTGTTGCGGCACTTTTGAGTAAATAAGTTGTGAAAAGCCTTCTTGATAAAGTTAATGCAAAGTTAAATGCACAAGGGGGCTTTTTAAAAGCAGTATCCGTCTTGGTTGGAGGTACTGCTTTTGCTCAGTTAATTGGTTTTTTGTGTTTACCTATACTGACGCGTTTATATACTCCAGAAGACTATTCTGTTTTAGGTGTGTATGTTGCAATTTTGGCTATTCTAGCTGTAATTTCATGCTTAAGATTTGATATAGCCATCCCTATTCCAGAAAATGAAAATGATGGAAAGGCTTTATTGCTCTTGTCTTTTTTGAGTAATACAATTTTTAGCATCATTCTTTATGTAGTACTTTTTATAAGTTATCCATACATCCAACATTATAAAATAATTGATCAGCTATCTTATTGGATTTGGTTAATTCCACTTGGTGTATTTGTATCAGGGTTTTATTCTGCCCTCCAGTTTTGGGCAACACGACATAAAAGATTTAAAGATATTGCTAAAACTCGCATGACACAAGCTATATCTGGAAATGCTGCAAGTTTAGCTGGTGGCATGTTTTCTGTTGGATTTGGTGGATTGATTGTAGGGCAGCTTTTAAATTTCTCTGGTGGGCTATTTAAGTTAGCTGTGAGTGCCAAAAAGGATTTAGCTGTTGTTAAAAGCAGTCCATTAAAAGCGACATTTGCAAAGTATAGCAATTTTCCCAAGTATTCTACTTTTGAAGCATTGGCGAATGTGAGTGCAATTCAATTACCTTTGATTCTTTTGGCGAGCTATATAATTGGGCCAGCAGTTGGTTATTTAATGCTTGCTATGAAGGTTTTAGGTGTGCCAATGGGTTTAATTGGCTCTGCATTCTCACAAGTATATTTAGCAAATGCAAACCAACACTTAGAAAGAAAGACACTTTATTCTTATACAAAATCTATAATATTTAAAATTTTTAAAATAACAATTGTTCCATTTGTTGTATTGGCTGTAATTTCTCCTTTTATTTTTGGCTATATTTTTGGTGAAAACTGGAAAGATGTGGGTTTATATATTCTGGCCATGTTGCCATGGTATTTTATGCAAATATTATCTTCACCAGTTTCTATGTCACTTCATATTGTTGGAAAGCAAAAGAAGGCGCTATTCTTACAAATCATTGGATTTGTGCTAAGAGTTTTAGGTTTGATTGTTATATTAAATACTTTTATTAATAATGCATTGATATATTATATGCTATCTGGTTTTTTATTTTATTTTATTTACTTGGTTGTTATCATGCAGAGTTTGAAAAATGAAAGAATATGATTTGATAATGGTCTCGATGACTCTTTCTAATGGTGTTGGTTCATTACGATCAAAAGCATTATATGATTATTTAAGTTTAAAAGGTTTAAATGTTTGTGTAGTAGAAAAAGAATCTACAAATTTAATATGGATTTTTTCTATCATAAAAAATATTTACAATAATAAGGCAAAGAAATTGTATGTAAGTTGTGGTCCATTTATTTTGTTGCCGGTTTTGATTTTATTAGCATTGATTTTTAGAAAAAAATTAATTGTAGATTTTAGAGACCCATGGTCATTAAATTTGTTGAATAACTACGGAAGAGGTGGAAAGGTTAACAAATTAAAATATTTATTGAGTTTAATGTTGGAGAAAGTGACTTACTTTTTTTGTTATAAATTTATTGTTTGCACAAAAGGTATGTATTATGAGTATTCAAAAATTTTTAAATGTAATAAAAAAATAAAAATAATAGAAAATGGATTTAACTTTGATTGTTTTTTAAGTGAAAATTTGAATGTAATTAATAATGATGAAATTTTGAAATTTATTTGTGTAGGTAAGTTTGCTGAATATGATTTTGCTAAAGCAGTTGAAATTTTAAAAGAAATTAAGAAAAGAGCACGATTATTTAATGTCGTTTTCGTTGGTTGTGATTTTGATTTAAATAAGGAAGCAGTGTCTTTAGCTGAGATTGATGAAAATGTCTCTTTCAAGAACAAAATGTGCTATCAGGATGTTATAACTTATTTAAGAGATTTTAATGTTGGTTTATTTATTGTAAGAGATGAAAATATTGAATATGGAACTAAAATATTTGATTATATTGGTTCTGGTTTAAGTGTTTATTCTATAATAAATGAAGAGTCTATATTATACTTGGAATTTAATGAATATTTTTATAAATTTGACTCCAATGATATTCTGAGTGGTACTTTGGATAGGGGTAAGTGGAATCGATCCAACCTGTTTAATAAATTTGAAGGTATTTTATTTTGATGGAAAATTATTTTAAAATTTCAAAACAACGTCTATTAAATTCTGGCTTGTGGGTTTTTTTGATTTTTGCAATACCATTAAATTTTTTATACAACTATTTATATGTTCAGTATGGGTTTAATCTGGGTATTAAATATCCTTTTTTGTTGCATGGGCTTTTGTTTTTTGTTTTTTTGTTTTTTATTTTTAATATAAACTATTTTAATTTTAATAAAAAATATTTTTACTTATTTATTTTTTTTGCACTTTATGTTGCTTTTGTTTCTTTGCTTAATTTTACATATTTTGATTATGCTTTAGATAGTCGAGTATTTTTTGAAAGTTTATTTTTTTTATTATATTTTTTAGCATTTTCTATTTCTGGTCGGCTTGTTTATGAAAAAAATAAATCCTTTATTTTATTATTTTTTATCTTTTTCTTATTGGTTCTATTGAATTTTGATGGAATGAATTTGATCGCTTTCTCTCTTGACACTGATGCAGGTGATTCGGAAGGGCATATTAATTATCAATTAGTTTCACTTTTTTTTATGTTAACTTGGTTTTTCTTTTTTTTCTCTGTAGAAAATTTAATAGTTAAAATATGCTCTACTATAGTTTTATTATTTTTGTTGTTAACAAGTGGTGGTCGTTCTGAATTGGTAGGTTTTGTTGTTTCATTATCTTTTTTGATTTTTAACTTTTTTTTCTCTAAAGGTAGATTGTTAAATAAGTTGTTTTTTATATCAATTATATCTATTTCTTTAATTTTATTATTTTATCGTTACTATGAATTTATTGATAATTTGTTTATGAATAGTCGGCATGCACAAATTTTAGACTTTTCTAATAGCAGTTCATGGGAAGCTCGTGAATATATATATCGACAAAATATTAATTATATTTACAATAATCCTTTTTTTGGAGCTTATGGCAGCCATTTTCGTTCTGGCGAAGGGCATTATATTCACAATATGCTTTCAGCTTGGCAACAATATGGGTTGATAGGTTTTCTTGCATATTTTTTACTTTTATTTATTCCATTTTTCCACTCTTTACTTATTTTTTATAAAGAGAAGCATGACGAGAATATATATCCATTGATTTTTATTTCTACATTTTGCTTATTTTTATGTTTAGTAACAAAACCAGTTTTTTGGCCATATGCTGGCTTGAGTGTCGGTGTTTATTTTGCTTATATGCAAAAAAGAAACATAAATAATAAGGGATATTAAATTGAAACTAGTTATTTTGGCAGGCGCAAATAGTATCCATACTGTTAAATGGGCTAATGGGTTGCAGGAAGCTGGATTACAGGTCTTCTTGATCAGTCAACATCCATTAATGCATAATTTAGATCAAAGAGTTAAATATTACGAATTACCTTTTAAAGGTAATTTAGGATATTTTATGATGGTTTCGAAAGTAAAAAAATTAATCAACGAAATCAAACCGGATATTATCAATGCACATTATGCCAGTGGCTATGGAACTACAGCAAGGTTAATTGGGTTCCATCCATATGTACTTTCTGTTTGGGGAAGTGATATTTTTTTGTTTCCTAAGAAATCATTTATTCATAAATGGCTTGTAAAAAAGAATCTTTTAAGTGCGGATACTGTAGCTTCAACTAGCCAATGTATGGCAGTTGAAACTTCTAAATTGATTAAACTGAATAAGCCTATTGAAATTACCCCCTTTGGTGTTGATGAATCAGTTTTTTATAACAACCGAATTTACAAACAATCAGGCTTTATCTCTGAAAATAAGATTGTTATAGGGACAGTTAAATCTTTAAAGCCTGTGTATGGAATAGATATTCTTATAGAGGCTTTCGCTTTACTGCATTCGAAATTATGTAAAAGTAAACCAGAAGTAGCGCAAGCGTTATGTTTACGCATTGTTGGTGGTGGTGACGAGTTAGTTAATCTCACTAAACTCGCAGAGCGCTTAAATATTCGTGAGTTTATAGAGTTTGTAGGGCAAGTTGAATATTCACGAGTACCACAAGAATTAGCAAAATTAGATATTTACGTAGCATTAAGCCGAAGTGAGAGTTTTGGCGTAGCAATACTTGAAGCAGGGCTAAATCAATGTCCTGTGATTGTTTCTAATGTTGGGGGACTACCAGAATTAGTTATTGATCATGAGACTGGGATTATTGTGGAGAGTGAGAATATTACTCAAGCAGCGGATGCCATGTATGAATTGATTACACAACCACAATTAATTGCTGAATATGGTAAAAACGCTCAAAAGCAGGTCTTAGAAAATTATATTTGGAAATCCTGCATTACTCAAATGATCCATGTTTTAGAGTCAACAATAAGCAAGTTTAAAAAAGGTGAGTTATGAATACATCTAAAACCATTTGGCTCATCAACCAATATAGCTCTACACCTGAAACAGCAATGGGCGGAAGACATTATTATCTTGCGCAGGAATTAGCAAAAAAAGGATATAACGTTTATTTAATTGCGGGGCGATATAGTCATTTACTACGTCAACCGAAGCAATTTTCAGAACCATATCTGTTAGAAAAAATTGATAAAAATTTTACCTTCGTCTGGGTGAATTTACCAGAATACCAAGAAGCTCACAGCAAACAACGTGTGTTGAATTGGTTTAAATTTTCTTGGGCACTGACAAAATTGACATCAGTTATTACTGACCGACCTGATGCAATTTTGTATTCATCTCCTTCACCTATTGGTTACTTAGGAGCTAAGCATCTTGCAAATAAATTTAAATCTAAATTTATTTTTGAAGTTCGTGATATTTGGCCGTTGACATTAATTGAGCTAGGTGGACATTCTCCCAAACATCCATTCATTAGACTCATGCAATGGATTGAAGATCGAGCATACCAAAAGTCAGACTATGTATTCTCTAATCTCTTCAATGCTGTAGAACATATGACGAGTAGGGGGCTAAACCCTAAAAAATTTAATTGGATTCCAAATGGAATATCAATAAATGAGGTCATTCATAAAGAAAATTTGTCTGTAGAAGTTTTATCACAGTTACCAAAGAATAAATTTATTGTTGGCTATACAGGTACAATAGGTGTAGCAAATGCGATAGATGATTTAATTGATGCTGCTAAATTATTGTTGGCGTATAAAGATATTCATTTCGTACTTGTCGGTTCAGGGAAAGAAAAACAGCATTTGGTTCAAAAGGCATTAGATTTAGGATTAGATAATATTACGTTTATTGATGCCATTCCCAAGAAGCAAATTCAATCGATGTTAAGTACATTTGATATCTGTTATATAGGCTGGCAAAAAAATTCACTTTATCGCTTTGGTATAGCACCGAATAAGCTGCCTGAGTATCTTTTTTCAGCTAAACCAGTGATTCATGCCTTTTCGGGAAAAGGCGACATTGTTGAACTGGCAGATGCAGGTTTAACTATCGATGCCGAAAATCCTGCATTGATTGCGGAATCAATCTTGCAGTTATACCATTTACCTGAACACCAGCGCCAAGACATGGGGCTACGTGGGAAGGAATACGTTTTACAACATTTAGATTATTCCAAAATTGCAACTAAACTTGAAAGTATTGTTTTTCCAAAGTGATTCCAATTAATGAAAAGATTGCTTGATATTATTATTGCCTCTATTGCACTTATTCTGCTTTCTCCTCTATATGCATACGTTGCTTATAAAGTGAAAAAAAATCTAGGTTCGCCGGTGTTGTTTCGTCAAGTTCGTCCAGGGCTCAATGGTAAGCCATTTGAAATGATTAAATTCCGTACCATGAAAGATGCAGTAGACGCACAAGGTAATCCGCTGCCGGACAGTGAACGCTTGACCCCATTTGGCAAAATGTTGCGTTCAACCAGTTTGGATGAAATGCCAGAGCTTTGGAATGTCATAAAAGGTGATATGAGTGTGGTTGGCCCACGTCCATTACTTATGGAATATTTGCCTTTATATAATGAAGAACAAGCAAAGCGCCATAATGTGCGTCCAGGCATGACGGGTCATGCCCAAGTGAATGGACGTAATGCTATTAGCTGGGAAGAAAAATTCAAATTAGACACATGGTATGTTGAAAACCAGTCCATCTGGCTCGACTTTAAAATCATGTTGAAAACTGTGCAAAAGGTTATTGCTAAAGATGACATTAGTGCAGAAGGTGAGGCAACCATGACTCGCTTTACAGGATCGAAACATAAGGATAAAGAATAATGTCGAATAAATTGATTGGTGTTTACGGTGCAAGCGGCTTTGGTAAAGAGGTTATGCCTCTAGTACGTGCGCAATTTACTGAATTAAATAAAGAACATTTTGTATTTATTGATGACGGTCAGGCAAATACAGATTTAAACGGATATAAAGTACTAAGCTACACGGATTTTATCAATGATTCTAAAACCGATAAACATGTGACAATTGCAATCGCAAATAGCCTAGTACGTGAAAAATTGGTAGCTCGTTTAAATCAGGACAATGTTCAACATTTAGAAATTCAAGCGGCGAATACGGTTATTCTAGATGAAGTTGAAATAGGTGAAGGCAGTCTACTGTGTCCTTTTACATGTATTACTTCAAATATTAAAATTGGTAAATTCTTCCATGCCAACATTTATAGCTATGTTGCGCATGATTGCGTTATTGGTGACTATGTCACATTTGCACCAGGTGTAAAATGCAATGGCAATATTCACATTGAAGATCATGCCTATATTGGTACTGGTGCGGTGATCAAACAAGGTACACCAGACAAACCATTAGTGATTGGTAAAGGTGCTGTGGTTGGTATGGGGGCAGTCGTGACCAAAAGTGTTCCCGCAGGTGTTACTGTTGTAGGTAATCCAGCCCGAATTTTAGAGAAGAAATAAAGATTTTTAAAAAATCAATTTAGGAAAGAGATATGTTAAACACTGCATTTGAACCGTGGCCAAGCTTTACGCAAGAAGAGGCAGATGCTGTATCCAAAGTATTACTGTCAAATAAAGTAAACTATTGGACGGGTCAAGAATGCCGTGAATTTGAAAAAGAATTTGCCGCTTTTGCAGAAACTCAATATGCCGTAGCTTTGGCAAACGGTACGGTTGCGCTTGATGTTGCATTAAAAGCCTTGGGCATTGGAGCAGGGGATGACGTGATTGTGACTTCACGTACGTTCTTAGCATCTGCAAGCTCTATTGTGACTGCTGGTGCAAACCCTATATTTGCAGATGTAGAGTTAGATTCGCAAAATATATCTGCGCGTACAATCGAAGCTGTTTTAACACCAAATACTAAAGCAATTATCTGTGTACATTTGGCGGGTTGGATGTGTGATATGGATCCAATCATGCAGCTAGCGCACGATAAAGGCATTTATGTTATTGAAGACTGTGCACAGGCACACGGCGCAAAATACAAAGGGAAATCTGCGGGTTCTATTGGTCATATTGGTGCATGGTCTTTCTGTCAGGATAAGATCATGACAACTGGCGGTGAAGGCGGCATGGTTACTACTAATGACGAAGCCTTATGGAAAAAAATGTGGTCATACAAAGACCATGGTAAAAACTTTGACAGTATTTATAACAAGCAGCACCCGCCAGGTTTCCGCTGGTTACATGATTCGTTTGGCACCAACTGGCGCATGATGGAAATGCAAGCAGTCATTGGGCGTATTCAGTTGAAAAAAATGGCTGAATGGACCAAGGTCCGTAATGAAAACATGCAGAAAATCTATGCAGCCTTTGCTGAAACACCATTTATCACTGTCTCACAGCCAAGTGAGGAATATGTACATGCAGCATATAAATGTTATGTTCAAGTGAATCCAGAGCATTTACCTGAAGGTTGGTCACGTGATCGCATTATGAATGAAATCACGGCACAAGGTGTCCCATGCTTTAGTGGTTCATGCTCTGAGGTTTATTTAGAACATGCTTTTGATGGAACGCCTTGGCGCCCTGAACAGCGTTTAGCAAATGCACAAAAACTCGGAGAAACTAGTCTGATGTTTATTGTGCATCCAACCTTAAGTGAAAATAGTTTAAGTACAACAATTCACGCAATTCAAAGTGTACTTTCAAAAATTTAATTCATTTTCTGTGTGGCGAGTCTCAGTAATTGAACTCGCTTACATTTTTACATTTGTTTAAAAATGCTAGATCGACTAAAAACATTTTTAGTTCAATTATATAAATAGCATAGAGAAGACTAATCCTGTGAAATCAGTCATTATGCCCTTGGTGAATTCTCCTCGATACGCCAAACAATTATTTTTAGTAATTTTAGATTTTTTAGCGTTTCCAGTTCTCATCTGGTTTTGTTATGCGTTACGTGAATTTAATTTAGGGGCTGAAGTTGTTCCTAATATCGCATACGGCTCACTTTGGGTAAGTACTCTTGCTGTAGCTATGTCACTCATTTGTGGACTTTATCATTTTATTGTTCGTACATTTAATGAAGTTTTTTTTACGCGTTTAGCAATTGCTACAGGATTAACAATCTTAGGTTTATACGCTTTAGCGTACTGTAGTCATGCATTTATACCCACTTCAATTCCATTGATGTTTGGTTTTTTAATGTTTGCTTGGGTGTGGTTTAGTCGTAGCGCAATTCGTTTTATCGTGAGAGCGAGTTTACAAACGAATATGCCCAAAAGAAAAATTGTGATTTATGGTGCAGGTTACGCAGGTCAACAAATTGCGGCGATGCTAAATCGTTCTGATGAGCATTTTCCATTATTTTTTATCGATGATGATGAGTCACTTACAGGGCAAATTATTGGTGGGTTAAAGGTTTATAATGCCGAACAAGGACTTAAACATCTTGATCAAGAAAAAGTAGATGAAATCTTAATTGCGTTACCCTCTGTAGGACGTACACGTAAAAGTGAAATTGTGAAGTTCTTAGAGCCAGCGCATATTAAAATTACTGAAATTCCTGGCTTAACGAAATTGGTCGATGGTGATATCCATGTTTCCGATATTCGTGAAATTGATATTATTGATTTATTGGGTCGTGACCCTGTACCTCCAGTTCCTGAATTACTGGCGAAAAACATCCAGAATAAAGTCGTGATGGTAACAGGAGCAGGAGGCTCAATTGGGTCGGAGTTGTGTCGGCAAATTATTAAAAACCACCCGCAAAAATTAGTAATATTTGAACTCACTGAGTTTGCACTATATAGCATTGATAAAGAGCTACGTCTGAATTGTAATATTGAAATTATTCCAATTTTAGGAACAGTATTAGATGAAGCTAAACTTGAGCGAGTCATTGAACAATACCACGTGCAAACCGTTTATCATGCAGCAGCTTATAAACATGTCCCCTTAGTTGAATGTAATCCTTTAGCAGGATTAAAAAATAACTCTGTGGGTACAGCTTTTAGTGTAAATGCAGCTGTTAAAAAAGGCGTGGAAACCTTTGTATTGATTTCAACTGATAAAGCAGTCCGCCCAACCAATGTGATGGGTGCTTCGAAGCGAATGGCAGAGCTATATTGCCAAGCAATGGCTGAGGCGCAAAATCAAACACAAATTAGTATTGTGCGTTTTGGTAATGTTCTAGGTTCTTCAGGTTCGGTCGTACCTTTATTTAAACAACAAATTGCCAAAGGTGGCCCGATTACCGTTACACATCCTGATGTCACTCGTTACTTCATGACAATACCCGAAGCATCACAATTGGTTATTCAGGCTGGAGCTCTCGGCACAGGTGGTGATGTATTTTTGTTAGATATGGGAGATCCTGTTCGAATTCAGGATTTAGCACGTCAAATGATCGCTTTAAGTGGTTTAAAAGTTCGTGAAGAAGGAACGGATATCGGTGATATAGCAATTCATTATTCTGGATTACGGCCTGGTGAGAAATTGTATGAAGAGTTATTGATTGATCAGGAAGATACTCAAGTGACGGATCATAGTCGTATTCTTCGCTCATTTGAAAAGCATTATCCGCTTGAGGAATTACTGCCTATTTTTGAGCGAATTTATAACTTAACTGCAATTGAAGCCGATGTTAATTGGGCATTGGAGCAATTGGAGTTCTATGTTGATGGTTATCAACGTGGCAAAGAAATAAAAGTGAACTAATATCATTATTCTTTGAAAAATAAAACTGAATAAAAAGGGCGCTTAAGCGCCCTTTTTAATACCCTTAAATTATTCCACCGTCACAGACTTCGCCAAGTTACGTGGCTGATCGACATCTGTTCCACGCAGCACTGCAACATGGTATGAGAGCAGTTGTACTGGAATGCTATACACAATTGGTGCCAAGATTTCATTCACACTTGGCACATACACAACATGTTGACGATCTTTCGCTTTGATCCCGCTATTTTCATCTGCAAAGACAAATAACTCACCACCACGAGCTTGAACTTCTTCCATGTTCGATTTGAGTTTGTCCAACATGTCATCTTGTGGAGCTAGAATCACCACAGGCATATCATTATCAACCAGTGCCAATGGACCATGTTTTAATTCACCAGCCGCGTAGCCTTCTGCATGGATGTATGAAATCTCTTTAAGTTTTAAAGCACCTTCAAGGGCGATAGGGAACTCAGTTCCACGACCCAAGAATAGGCAGTGATTTTTTTCAACAAATAATTCTGATAGACGTAGAATCTCAGCATTATTTTGTAAAGTATCTAAAATCACTTTCGGTGTATGCCAAAGCGCTGCAATAATTTCAGAGACACGGTCATTTGAAATGCTTTGCTTAATTTGACCAATTTTCAATACCAATAGCATCAATGCCGCAAGCTGTGTGGTAAATGCTTTAGTCGAAGCAACACCAATTTCAGGGCCTGCGAGTGTTAACAAACTGTAGTTGGTTTCACGTACCATTGACGAAGTTGCGACGTTGCAAATGGTCATGGTGGTGATATTCAAGCTTTTCGCTGCTGCACGCTTTTGCGTATCACGCAGTGCAGCTAAAGTATCGGCTGTTTCACCTGATTGAGAAATACAAACATACAGTGTGTTATTCACAATCACAGGCGAGCGATAACGGAATTCACTGGCAATTTCGACTTGGCAAGGCACGTCAATCAGTTGTTCAAACCAATATTTGGCAATCATGCCGGCATGGTAGCTGGTACCACATGCGATGATTTGCACTTGTTGAATTTGGCTGAAATCCTGAGCTGCATTGGCAAGGAAATCATCACGAAGCGCATTACCATTTAAGGCTTGTGAAATCGTTTGTTTAATCGCTTCAGGCTGCTCATAAATTTCTTTGAGCATATAGTGTTTATATTCACCTTTTGAAGCATTGCTTACAGTCGCATCAAGCTCTTTGACTGGACGATTCACCAATTTACCATCGACGAATACTTCAATGGTATTACGTGTCAAACGTGCAATATCACCTTCTTCAAGGTAGATAAAACGGTTGGTAATCGGTAAAAGTGCCAATTGATCCGAGCTAATAAAGTTCTCGCCAATACCGACACCAATCACAAGAGGTGAACCTTCACGCACCGTGATTAATTCATCAGGATGGTCGGTATGTACGATACCTAGTGCATAAGCACCTTTGAGTTGAGGCACAACACTTTTAACTGCTTCTAAAAGACTCGGGGTGCTTTTTAAAGCGTCATTGACTAAATGTGCGACAACTTCTGTATCGGTTTGTGAGGTAAAAACATAACCAAGTGCTTCAAGATCATCTTTAAGCTCTTGATAGTTTTCAATAATACCGTTATGAACAACAGCCACATTGCCTGAAATATGCGGATGGGCATTATTTTCAGTCGGTTTACCATGGGTTGCCCAGCGTGTATGTGCAATACCGACCGAACCTGCGATATCTGCTTCTTCAACGGCTTGTTCAAGATTTGCAACTTTACCTACGCGACGTTCACGTAGAACATGGCCTTTATTAATCAGCGCTAAACCCGCAGAGTCATAGCCACGATATTCAAGACGCTTTAAGCCTTCAATTAAAATATTGGTAATACTACGTTCTGCAACGCCACCGACAATACCGCACATAATTTAATCCTCTTATTTCTTCAATTTTTGGGGACGTTGATAGTTTTCTTTGGCAAATTGCTTCGAACGTTCTACCGCTAGGCTATTGTCTGCCACGTCACGTGTAATGGTTGAGCCAGCACCCACTGTTGCACCATGACCAATAGTGACAGGAGCGACTAATGAGCTATTTGAGCCGATGAAGGCTGAGTCACCGATAATGGTTTTAAATTTGTTTGCGCCATCATAGTTGCAGGTAATGGTGCCTGCGCCAATGTTTGAACCTGCACCGACTTCTGCATCACCTAAATAGGTAAAGTGGTTGGCTTTTGAGCCTAACCCGACAGTGGTATTTTTAACTTCAACAAAGTTACCAATATGTACTTCTGCAGCTAATTTTGCGCCAGGGCGTAAACGTGCAAATGGACCGATTTGAGCGTCTTCACCAACAATGGCACTGTCAAAAACGCTATATGGTTGAACTTTAGTGCCTGCCGCAATCTTGGAGTTTTTAATGATACAACCTGCACCAATTTCAACGTTATCACCGAGTTCAACATCACCTTCAATAATCACGTTGATATCGATACGGACATCTTGACCAACAGTCAGTGTGCCACGTAAGTCGAAACGTGTAGGATCAATCAGGTGAACGCCTTGTTGCATCAGTTGTTTAGCTTGGAATGCTTGAAATTCACGCTCAAGGGCTGCCAATTGTACGCGGTCATTCACACCTTCCACTTCGAATGCACGCTCTGGTTCAACAGATGCCACTTCGAGACCGTCGGCAATCGCCATTGCCACGATATCGGTCAGGTAATATTCACCTTGCGCATTATTATTGCTTAATTTTGGTAACCAGTCATGCAATTTGGCATTGCTTACTGCATAAATACCAGTATTAAATTCTTTGATTTTACGTTGTTCTTCAGAAGCATCTTTATGTTCAACAATGGCTTGAATCTTGCCATTTTCACGAACAATACGCCCGTAACCTGTCGCATCATTAACCGTTAGGGTTACTAAGCCAATACCTGTTTGAGCAGATGCATCTAATAGTTTTTGTAATGTTGCTTCAGTGATGCAAGGCACATCGCCCGAGAGAATCAAAGAAATCCCAGTTTTTGCGAGAACAGGGAGAGTCACTTTGACTGCATGGCCTGTACCTAATTGTTCTGCTTGTTCAACCCATTTGACATTTTCATGTGCAAACGCGTTTTGAACCAATTCACCGCCATGCCCATAAATGGTAATTATTTCTTCTGCATTTAGTTTTTTCGCAGTGTTGATGACATGGCCAAGTAGGGGTTGTCCTGCGAGTGGTTGTAATACTTTGGGTAAACGAGAACGCATACGTGTCCCTTTACCTGCAGCAAGAATAATAACGCTAGTAGACATGTTTAATCCTAGGTGTTTCTATTACATAGACAAAATATAAAAATAAATACAGATGCAAAGCGCGGCCCAAAGACCTGCAATAATGTCGTCGAACATGATGCCAAAGCCACCACCGACTTGACGGTCAATGACACGAATAGGCCACGGTTTCCAGACATCAAATAAACGGAATAAAGCAAAACCAATCAATGCCCAAGTCCAGCTCATTTGCCCAAGATATAAAATTGGGAGGAAGGTAATAGACTGACCGGCAAATTCATCCCATACGATGCGGCCATCGTCATGAACACCCATGACTTTGGCGGTTTGACCGCAAATATAGATCCCAATAATCGACATGATGATCATGACTATAATGGAGTTGAAAAAGCCGATTGCAAGCCAACCTGGAATAAACAACAAAGCAAAAGCAGAGCCAAAGGTGCCCGGTGCTTTGGGTGCAAGACCCGAGCCAAATCCCACGCCACAAAAGGCGATGACTCGGTTAAACCAAGACATGGATTTAAAGTTAATGGCTGGCTTATGCAAAATGCTGGTATCCCTTAAATTTTATGACTTGGTCCACACCGTGGTTGTTATAACGGATTCCCAAATTTGGGGTGATTTGACCGATTTTACTAATGTTTACATCTAATTTTAGTTGCAGAAGTTTTTGATAATTCTGCGGGCTTATTGTAAAGCATAACTCATAGTCATCACCACCCGCGAGTGCGTACTGCCATTGGGATTCTTGTTGTAATTGTTTTACATGGTCGTCGATAGGAAGTTGATCTAACTCGATTTCTGCACCCACTTTAGAGGCATACAAAATATGTCCTAAGTCCTGAGCCAAGCCGTCAGAGACATCGATCATGCTATGAGCTAAGCCTTTGAGCTGTTGACCAAGTTGGCAACGTGGTGTTGGATAATCTAAACGCTTTTGCAGTGGGTGTCCTAAATGCTGTAATCCATACGCAGCATCGCCAACTTGACCGCTGACACAAATGAAATCACCAACTTGAGCGCCTGAGCGGGTTACTGCTTTGCCTATATCTACCCAGCCGAGGGCTGTAACTGAAATCGTCAGATGTGGACTTTGTGTGGTATCACCACCGATTAAACTCACACCAAATTGATCGCAACAATCATATAAACCCTGACTAAAGCCTTTGAGCCATTCATGATCAATTTGGGGTAGGCTTAATGCCAGTAAAATACTATGCGGTTTGGCGCCCATTGCAGCAATGTCAGAAAGGTTGACGGCTACAGATTTCCAGCCTATGGCATGTGGGTTGGTGTCGAGAGGAAAATGACGTCCAGCAACGAGAGTATCGGCACAGATGACCAATTGTTGCTGTGGAGGAGGGGTGAGCAAGGCTGAGTCATCACCGACCCCTAAATCGACAGCACTACTGCTGTGACGATTAAAATAGGTATCAATGATAGAGAACTCAGCCATACAACGTACTACTTAATAAATTAATTAGCTTGTTGCTTTTCTGCTGCACGCAATGTAGTCGCTAAACGATCCAATACACCATTGATGTACTTATGGCTGTCTGCACCGCCAAAATGTTTAGCTAACTCGATCGCTTCATCGAGTACGACACGGTAAGGAATCTCAAGGTGTTCTTTGAGTTCATACGAGCCTAAACGAAGGGTTGCAAGTTCAACGCCATCTAAGGCTTCAACTTCGCGATCGAGTACAGGGATTAAAAGCGCATCCAATGCTTCATGATTGGCAACAACCTCGGTCAATAACTCGTGGTAATAGCCGAGGTCGACCTTGTGCATGGCATTTTCCACACGCGTACGTGCTTCAATCTCATGCACAGGATTGCGGCTCATTTGCCATTCATAAATTCCTTGTACAGCAAAGCGACGTGCTTTACGTTTTGCTGCATAAGTTGCTTGAAGTGTTTGCGACATAGCGTTAAATAGCCTTTAACAAGTTAACCATTTCAATAGCAGTCAAGGCAGCTTCACTACCTTTATTACCTGCTTTTGTACCCGAGCGTTCAATCGCTTGTTCAATACTATCCGTAGTCAATACACCATTAATTACTGGTAAGCCAGTATCTAGACCAACAACGCCTAAACCTTTGGCACATTCGCCAGCAACAAAATCGAAGTGAGGCGTGCTACCACGAATCACTGCGCCAAGCGCGATGATGGCATCGAAACGATCTGAAGCTGCAAGTTTCTTTGCAACCACTGGAAGTTCCCAAGCACCCGGTGCATGAACAATAGTGATATTATCCTCTGATACGCCATGACGTTTCAATGTATCAACGGCACCTTCTAGCAAATGTTCAACAACAAAGCTATTAAAACGACCAACTAAAATCGCATAACGGTCTTCGTTCGCGAGATGTAACATACCTTCAATACGGCGAACTGCCATAGCAACCTCGATTATTTCTCTGATGTTTGATTTGCGGTGATGTATTCCACCACTTCTAAGTTAAAACCTGATAATGCATTAAAACGTAATGGCGAGCTAAGAAGCTTCATTTTTTCCACGCCTAAATCACGTAAAATTTGTGCGCCGACACCAATGGTTTGATACTGCTGAGACAGTGCCGCATTGGATTTAACATTTTTCGGTGCAGTTAAATTTTCTAAAGCAGGGCCTAAGTCCTGTAAATGACGCTGACCAATCCATACTAAAACACCACGATCGCTGGATGCGATTTCTTTGAGTGCTTTATCGAGATTCCACGCCGGAGCGCCATCTTGTTTATTGAGTTTTAATAAGTCACGAACAGGGCTGAAACCGTGTACACGTACAGTGGTTACACCTTGTTTTGGTTCGCCTTTAACCAGTGCTAAATGAATATCTGGATTACCAATTTCACGGTAACGGAACAATTCAAATGTACCGTATTCTGTATCTAAGGTTTGTTGATCAATGCGCTCAACAGTTTGTTCATTGGTCATGCGGTAGTGAATCAGATCTGCAATGGTCCCCATTTTTAAGCCATGCTTTTCAGCAAACACTTCAAGGTCTGGGCGACGCGCCATAGTGCCGTCTTCATTGATGATTTCACAAATCACAGATGCGGGTTCTAGGCCGGCTAAACGCGATAAATCACAGCCTGCTTCAGTATGGCCGGCACGGTGAAGGACACCACCAGGCTGTGCCATCAGCGGGAAAATATGGCCTGGCTGTACGATGTCAGCCGGTTTAGCATGTGCAGCCACCGCTGTTTGAATGGTGTGCGCACGTTCAGCAGGAGAAATACCTGTTGAAATGCCATTTGCTGCTTCAATCGACAATGTGAAGTTTGTACCGTGCTGTGCACCGTTTGCATCGACCATTAAAGGTAAATTTAACTGTTGGCAACGCTCTTTGCTGAGCGTTAAGCACACAAGACCACGCGCATGCGTAATCATGAAGTTGATATCTTCAGGGCGTACGTGGGTCGCAGCGATAACAAGGTCGCCTTCATTTTCACGATCTTCATCATCCATGAGGATGACCATTTTTCCTGCACGAATATCAGCTACGAGCTCTTCAACAGTATTGAGCGGCATCAATCTTCACCTTTTTTTGTCTCGAATGACATTTACTTGCATTGATTGTTGCATAGTCTAACGTTTTTTTGCGTTCTTTGCCTATGCTTATCATTTTCCTTTAATGGCTCATTGTTATACACAGTCGTCAGAACCTTGAAAAGAGGACTTTATTTGAATTGTGCCATTTATGCCCAATCTTTAAGCGATTGAAAAGCATAAAAATGGGTAAGCTTATACAGATTTTAAATAATTCAAATGAAAGAGATGAACAGTTTGTCGGAAAACTGTCGGTCTTTAACTCCATGAACTGTCACATAAAAATCAATCACGTTGATGCAGCCACATGGCTCTCTAAATATTGCCGAATCATCATCTTATTGGCGTTTAAAATAGTTTTTTGCAAATGTGGATCTGCGGCTGCACGCGCAATTAAAATGGCACCGGCAAGTTGGCAGATCATGGCCCAAGCGAGTTCTTCGCTACCGAGATGCTGACTAAATAAAGCCTGACCACGCAGTAATTCAGTTTCATATACCAACTTGGTGTCCTGATCTGCACGCGCTATTTCACTCGCAAGCGTGGGGAGTGAACAACCTTGCTCGGGATGCTGAACATGTGCAGGGGTTAAATAGCGGTCAAGCTCAAATTCAATCCAATCTTGCGCATTATCATGTGGATTGTTTTGCCACATATCAAAACTGTGTTGTAACTCATGTTCAATTAAGGCTTTAAGTAGCTCTTGTTTAGACGAAAAATGTGAGTAAAAGGCGCCACTGGTGACGCCGGCGGCTTTCATGAATCCATCCACACCTGTTGCGGCAAAGCCGTCTTTTTTCGCAATTTGTCCGCTGATGGTTAAAAGTTCTTGGCGTTTTTTTTGTTTGTATTCGGGTTTGTAGCGCATCTGCAACACCCTTGAAAATAAGATTGACGATAAATTAACCATAACATAGTATTCGTTATAGTAACGATCGTTATTTAATAATGTGTGGTTTAAAACCGACGCTTAAATAAAATGAGCATGGAATAAAAATAAAACAGCAATGGAGTGAGACTATGCAACAAATCAACAAGACTTCAGCAAAAGTCGCTTTAGTGATTGGTGCAGGTGATGCAACCGGCGGTGAAATTGCCAAGCGTTTTGCCCGGGAGGGTTATATTGCTTGTATGACACGACGAAATGCAGACAAATTACAGCCTTTAATTGATGAGATTGAACAACTGGGTGGTAAAGCCTATGGTTTTGCTTCTGATGCTCGAAAAGAAGAGAAAGTGATTGAACTCATCGAGCATATCGAATCAAACATTGGCCCGATTGAGGTGATGGTCTTTAATATTGGTGCCAACGTCCCTTGTAATATTTTGGAAGAAACCGCACGTAAATATTTCAAAATATGGGAGATGGCATGTTTCTCGGCTTTTTTAACTGGTCGGGAAGTGGCAAAACGCATGGTGACACGTGAACGAGGCACGATTATTTTTACTGGCGCAACAGCAGGTGTGCGCGGTGCGGCTGGCTTTGCCGCTTTTGCTGGAGCAAAACATGCGCTTCGTGCCTTGGCACAAAGCATGGCACGTGAACTAGGGCCAAGAAATATTCATGTGGCGCATGTGGTGGTTGATGGTGCAATTGATACCGATTTTATTAAAGATACGTTCCCTGATCTTTATGCTAAAAAAGAGCAAGATGGTATTTTAAATCCAGTACATATTGCAGAAAATTATTGGCATCTCTCACAGCAACCACGAGATGCATGGACGCATGAATTAGATCTGCGACCATGGATGGAACATTGGTAAGCACTGATTTAAAAATATTAGGAAAATAAGCAAAAAAAGGACGAAAAAAATGAAAGTCATTGAATTTTATTTTGATGTCGGCAGCCCATATAGCTATATCGGTTTTCATCGCATTCAACAGATTGCGCAGCAGTATCAAGCCGAGCTGATTTGGAAGCCGATGCTACTCGGTGGAGTGTTTAAAGCCACAGGCAATAGTAGCCCAATGGCGGTACCTGCGAAGGCACGTTATTCCATGATTGATCTTCAACGTTGGGGAAAGTTATGGCAGATACCCGTACAGATGAATCCTTATTTTCCAATCAATACCTTGCAATTGATGCGCTTACTCACAGCCGTTCAGCTATTTCAGCCTGAAAACTTCGTGCAAGTAGCGACAGGTATTTTTGATGCTATGTTTGGACAACCCCGTAATTTAAATGATTTCACCACCTTCATGCAACTCTTGCAAGAACTGGGGCTAGGTGCAGAACAAGTGAAACAGTGGTTGGATGATGAAAAAGTCAAATCTGAGCTGAAAGTGGTGACCGAAGAAGCCATTGAACGAGGTGTTTTTGGCGCACCGAGTTGGTTTGTGAATGATGAATTGTATTGGGGTGTGGATCATCTACATTTCGTAGAGGATGCGTTACACGCGCAGTAACGCTTGGTGATACATGTATGGAGCATTTAAAAAAATTGAAAAAAGCGAACCTCGATTCGCTTTTTTATGATCTAACTCAAATCAAGACTTAGAAGAAGCCCATCGGCTTGGTGTCATAGCTCACCAATAGGTTTTTGGTTTGTTGGTAATGATCCAACATCATTTTGTGGTTTTCCCGGCCGATCCCTGATTTTTTGTAGCCACCGAATGCTGCGTGTGCAGGGTAAATGTGATAACAGTTGGTCCAAACACGGCCCGCCTGAATCGCACGGCCTGCACGGTAAGAAGTATGCGCTGAACGTGACCAAACACCTGCACCGAGACCATAAATCGTGTCATTGGCAATTTTGATGGCATCGTCGAAGTCTTTAAAGGTGGCAACTGAAAGCACAGGGCCGAAGATTTCTTCTTGGAAAATCTTCATGTCATTGGTGCCTTTGAAAATGGTTGGTTCAATATAGAAACCTGTACCGACTTCATTACGTGGATCACCACCAGTAATGAGCTGTGCACCTTCACTTTTACCTGTCGCAATACAGCCCAAGATTTTATCTTGCTGCTCTTGCGATGCCTGTGCACCGATCATGGTATCGGTGTCTAAAGGATGACCCGTCTTAATACGTTTGACACGCTCAACCGCCATTTCCAAGAATCGATCTGCAATGCTTTCTTGTACCAAAGCACGTGAAGGACATGTACAAATTTCACCTTGGTTCAGCGCAAACATGGCAAAACCTTCGAGTGTTTTATCAAGGAACTCATCATCTTTGTCCATGATGTCTTCAAAAAAGATGTTCGGTGATTTTCCGCCAAGTTCTAAAGTCACAGGAATGATATTTTCAGTCGCATATTGCATGATCATTTGACCGACAGCGGTTGAACCTGTGAAGGCGATTTTTGAGATGCGTGGGTTGGTCGCTAGTGGACGACCGACTTCAACACCATAACCATTCACAATATTCAGCACGCCCGGTGGGAGTAGGTCTTGAATGAGTTCAGCTAAAACTAAAATACTCACCGGTGTTTGTTCTGCAGGTTTCAATACAATACAGTTACCTGCGGCAAGTGCAGGTGCGAGTTTCCAAGCCGCCATCAAGATTGGGAAGTTCCACGGAATAATTTGACCGACCACACCAAGTGGTTCATGGAAATGGTACGCAATGGTATTTTCATCAATTTCAGAAATACCGCCTTCTTGGGCACGGATACAGCCTGCAAAATAACGGAAATGATCAATACACAGTGGAATATCAGCGGCTAAGGTTTCACGAATCGGTTTACCGTTGTCCCATGTTTCTGCAACTGCAAGGAGCTCTAGGTTTTCTTCAAGTCGATCGGCAATTTTTAATAAAATATTTGAGCGTGTCGTTGGGGAAGAGGCGTTCCATTGGGCTTTGGCTTTATGCGCTGCATCCAAAGCCAGTTCGATATCTTCAGCAGAAGAACGTGGCACTTTGGTAAAAACTTTACCGTCTACAGGGGAGATATTTTCAAAGTATTCACCTTTCACTGGCGCGACCCATTGGCCACCAATCAGGTTTTCATACTGAGCTTTAAACTGAACTTTTGAACCGGGTTGATTAGGATCGACATAACGCATATGAATTTTCCTTTGCTTGTTTATTATGATCTTGTTGGGCTGCCCATCTGTGGCAATCTACAGCTTTGGTATAAGGTACTTTTGTACATTATTTGATTAGCATAGCCTGTATAAGGTTGGAAAAAGGTTGGAGACAAGAAGGTTTACAATATTTTTTTTCAGTCTTAAAAACAAAAGCCGGGAAACGGATTTTTAGTCATGAATTGTTGTGAGAATAATGAATGATGATACAGAAGGATTTATCTGAAAAACGACAGAATGTCGAACGGTTAAGGCAGGGCATGAGTCTGTCAAAGCAGCAAAGCTCGCAATTGAATGAGAGCATTGCGAGTTCTTGGCAGCGATCGGCGCAGGCGGAAATTCCGGAAAACCGGAGTGCTGCGCCTTTGGTGAATTTAAGTCCTCAGAGTCAACAGCAGTCGGCATTGCATCACGCGTTGCAACATTGTGCCGAAGATTTAAAACACATTGCCGAAAAGTCGTCGATGGTACTTGCCGTGGGTGATGTAGGTAGCACGATTATTTGGAGTGCGTCGAGTCGGCAAATGCAAAGTGCTGCGGAAAGTGTGCATTTTATTGCAGGTGGGCAATGGCGCGAAGAATTGGTCGGTACCAATGCATTAGCTTTGTCTTTAAAAACCCAACAGTCGAGTTGTGTGTTTTCAAATGAACATTACATGCCATCAGTACATGAATGGGTCTGCTATGCAGCACCGATTATCGATCCACATACGCAGCAAATTTTAGGCGTGGTTGATTTATCCACTGTGTGGAAAAACCACAATAGTTTAGGGCTACTTGCGGCCGAACGCTGCGCTTCGATTATTCAATCGGCTTTACTCGATTTTCAAAAACAGCATTTGTATATTCGGGCCTTTGCTGTGCCGCAAGTGTTATTTAATGGCAAAGTGATGGTGCTGACCCCGCGGCAAATAGAAATTTTGACCATCTTGGCCCTATGTCCGCAAGGCATGACCTTAGATACTTTGCATCAAGCCTTATATGGTGAACGCAAGGTAAGTGTTGGGACTTTAAAAGCGGAAATGTCGCAGCTTCGTGATATTTTGGGCGGTATGTTAGGCTCACGTCCCTACCGTCTATTGGCGCAAGTCGAAGCCGATTTTTTACAAGCCGAGCAAGCTTTAGATGCAGGTTATCTCGATTCTGCATTAAAACTGTGTTCAGGGGTTTTCTTGGCCAAAACCGAAAGTCCTTTTTTAGGGGCATGGCGTGATTGTCTTGAGTCACGATTAAGCCAAGCGATTTTTAATGCCAAGGAAACGGATGTTCTGCTCAAGCATGTCGCGCGTTTTCCTGAAGCCATTGATGCGGTTGAACGCCTGATTGAGCTGATGCCGAGATCACATCCCGTACATCAGACTTTGTTGAAACTAAAACAGTAAGTTGCAATGTAATTCAGGCTATTAAAGGCCTTTATTGGCCAGCCATTGAAAGAGCTGGGTATAGACTTGTTCTCGCGCGGTTTTTTCCGAAAGTACTAAATCATGCAAGCCATTGTGAATGCTTTGAATGGTGACATCGCCTTGAATTTTTTTGGCATATTTTTGGATATCTTTTACACCCAAAATCACATCACTGGTCTGCGCTGCTTTACCCCATTTTTTGGGATTTTTAGTTTGATGTGAATGCATCACTAATACCGGTACATCAATCGTCACACCTTGATGAATTTCCTTTTGAGCTTCATAAATACTGCGGACGAAACTGATGTATACCATTGGATAGCGGGTCTTTTTCCAGTCTAAATTAAAGTCCCATTCACCCTTGAGTTCATGGTGTAAGCTGGCGGTGTACCATTTATTCAGTTCACTTGGGAATTTTAAATTTGGAAAAGTCTTTGCCAATTTACTCAGCTGTGGAATACCCAGTGCGCGTTTCACTGGATTCATGTTGAAATCATAAAATGGGCTGTTAACCCAAAGGGCTTGAATTAAAGGATGATTTTGATGATGCGCCGCATACAAAGTGGTGGTTAAGCCACCGGTAGAATGACCACAGAGCAGCAAGGCATCATGACCTTCATCAGCAATGATCGTTAGGGCTTGATCTATTTCGGCATCATATTCAGACAGTGCATGCACATTATAGTATTTTTGATGCGGGCGGATGGAGCGACCATATTTTCTTAAATCCAAGGCATAAAAGTCGAAACCGTGCTGATTAAAGCGTTCGGCCATTTCGGTTTGGAAAAAATAATCGATAAAACCATGGATATAGAGCACCGCTTTGGAGGTGGGAGCTGTGGCTTTTTTGCGAACCAGTGTGGCAACCACAGGGCCTTCATAATCATCCGGGAAGGTCAGCGTGGCTTGTTCATAGCCTGCGCCCAAAACATCAGGCTGATACTGAATTGGTGAATGGCTCATTATTATACTCATCAATATTATTGGACATTATGCTTTATCCTTGATGAGCCATGAGCTTTTGTCAAATGAATAATCGATGCTGATTTACGAACTAAAAAAAGAGTGACCTCAGTATGAAAGCGACCAATCTATAGTCGCTTTCCTGAAATAAAAGGTGAAATGGATTCAGTTGAGCCTACATTACCAGACTCAAAGGATAATGTAGGCACTTGGGTCACTTAAACATGAAGACCTATTGGGCTTAACTTAAACGGCTGCTTTGAAGTCGACCACAGAGGCATTGGCCTTAAGCGCTGCCTTGAAAATATCAACCACTTGAGCATGAGTCGCTTTACGTGGGTTGGTGAGCATACAGGCATCTTTTTGCGCATTTTCAGACATGATGCTGAGGTCTTGTTCTTTCACACCAAGTTCAGAAAGGCTCGATGGAATGCCAATCGAAGCAGACAGTTCACGGATTGCTGCAATTGCTGCATAAGCTGCTTCAGTCACCGTTAAACCGTCAGTTGGCACACCCATGAGCTGCGCGATACGTGCATAGCGGTCAGGGCAGGCAATCAGGTTAAATTCGCAAACGTGTGGTAACAGCACGGCATTACATACGCCATGCGGCAAATTGTAGAAGCCGCCGAGTTGGTGCGCCATCGCGTGGACATAACCTAAAGATGCATTGTTAAATGCCATCCCTGCTAAGTACTGTGCATAGCTCATCGCATCACGCGCTTCTAAGTTTTCGCCATTGGCTACGGCAGGGCTGAGCCATTCACTGATCATGCTGATGGCTTTTTCTGCACAAGCATCGGTAATAGGATTGGCTGCTGTAGAAACATAAGCTTCGACCGCATGCGTTAACGCATCCATACCGGTTGCTGCAGTGAGCGCCGCAGGTTTCGCAATCATCAGCTTCGGGTCATCAATGGCGATAAGAGGGGTACAACGCCAATCGACAATCGCCATTTTAACGTGGGTGTCGGTATTGGTAATAATACAGAAACGGGTCATTTCTGATGCCGTACCTGCGGTGGTATTAATCGCAATGAGTGGAGTCATTGGGACTGTACTTTTATCGATGCCTTCATAGTCACGAATATGGCCACCGCCCGCAGTCACTAAGCCAATGCCTTTGGCACAGTCATGAGAAGAGCCGCCACCGAGAGAGACAATAAAGTCACAGCCATTGTCATTGTAGGCATCTACACCGCTATGCACGTTGATGTCAGTTGGGTTGGGTTCTGCGCCCGGGAAGATATGACTTTCCACGCCAGCTTCAGTTAAATATGAGGCAATGGTGTCTGCCACACCAAATTTGTAAAGACCGGCATCGGTCACGATAAGCGCTTTCTTTGCGCCAAGATTTTGCGCCTTTGCACCAATTTCTTTAGCACAGCCGGGGCCAAAAAGTGAAACACAAGGGATGTAAAAACCGTTTGTTTGATCTGCAATATTTTTAAAAGCCATGGTGCGATTCCTTCTACCATTCATTGTCATTTGTTATGGGTGATACTCACCTAAACTGAGTATTGCGAGGGATGTTTTAAATTCACACCTACCAAAGACCTACCAAATTTAGGGCTTTGTATTGAACTTATTTAATTGATTGAAATTTAATCATTAATTATTTTTGCTATTTTCTGAGATTCGCTAAAAGTCGTATACATTTAAGCCAAAATAGGCGTTGCTGTGACTAGATGTATGATCGAGTTATCAGATTATAAAATCTAACTAAAACTACTATCAATTTACTAAATGCCCCAAAGCGCTCGAATCAGGATAGGCTATAACAAATAACGAGATAGTCACTTTTGTGCATTTCGCTTTTTGCAGTGCGAAACAAAAGATTAATTAAACGAGTTAAATAATGCCTAGTGAAAATTTGAAAACGAAACGTCCTTTATATATTCCTTATGCCGGAAATACACTTTTAGAACTCCCACTTTTAAATAAAGGCTCTGCGTTTAATGAAGATGAACGTAAGAGCTTTAATTTACACGGTTTAATTCCACACGTTACAGAAAGTATTGAAGAACAAAGTCAGCGTTCTTATCAGCAATATTGTGCATTTAATAGTGATATCAATAAGCATATCTACCTACGCAATATCCAAGATACCAACGAGACGCTGTTCTATCACTTAATTGAAAACCACCTCAGTGAGATGATGCCGATCATCTATACACCAACAGTGGGTGAAGCTTGTCAGCGCTTTTCAGATATTTACCGTCGTCATCGTGGGATCTTTATTTCATATCCTGACCGTGATCATATTGACCAAATTATTCATAACGTGAATAAAAAGAACGTGAAAGTGATCGTTATTACGGACGGTGAACGTATTCTTGGACTTGGTGACCAAGGCATTGGCGGGATGGGAATTCCAATTGGTAAGTTGTCGCTGTACACCGCATGTGGTGGGATCAGTCCAGCTTATACATTGCCGATTACTTTAGATGTCGGAACCAATAACCAACAGCTGTTGAATGACCCGATTTATATGGGATGGAGTCAGCCTCGTATCAGCGGTGAAGAATATTATCAATTTGTCGATGACGTGATTAAAGCCATTCAACAACGTTGGCCAAAAGCGCTGATTCAATTTGAAGACTTTGCACAAAAAAATGCGATGCCTTTATTGGAAAAATATCGCGATAAAATTTGCTGCTTCAATGACGATATTCAAGGAACAGCAGCGGTGTCTGTCGGAAGTTTAATTGCTGCATCACGTGCAGCAGGTAAACAGCTCAAAGATCAAATTGTCACATTCTTGGGGGCAGGTTCAGCAGGTTGTGGGATTGCAGAACAGATCATCAAGCAAATGGTGGCGGAAGGTTTAACCGATGCTCAAGCACGTGCGCGGGTGTTTATGGTCGACCGCTTTGGTTTAATTACTGAAAATCAGCCGAATCTTTTAGATTTCCAACGCAAACTTGCGCAAGCACCGGATAACGTTTCTCATTGGGCAAATGCCGATTCGGTCATTTCGCTATTGGATGTGGTCACACATGCCAAACCGACTGTATTGATTGGGGTTTCGGGACAACCGGGACTGTTTAGCCAAGAGGTCATTGAAACGATGGCTGCGAATTGTGAACAGCCTATTGTGTTGCCACTGTCTAATCCGACATCGCGTGTCGAAGCGGTGCCTGCAGATATTATTGAGTGGACCAAAGGTAAGGCTCTGATTGCGACCGGCAGCCCATTTGCACCAGTGAATTATCACGGCAAGATTCATCATATTTCACAGTGCAATAACTCCTATATTTTCCCGGGGATTGGTCTCGGTGTGATTGCATCTGGGGCGAAACGTGTGACGGAAAATATGCTGATGGCATCTAGTACGGCATTGGCAGACTGTTCACCAAAATTGGCAGATCCAAATGCCGATTTATTGCCAAGTTTGGATTATTTACAGGATATTTCGAAGAAAATCGCATTGAAAGTCGCATTGGCAGCGATTGCTGATGGTGTTGCACCAAATGTCAGCGTTGAAGTGCTCGAACATGCGATTGAAGCGAATTTCTGGAAACCTGAGTATCGTGATTATGTCCGTGTGACCTATTAATTTGGTCTAAAGATGCTGATTGAACAGAATCGATTTTGCATCGGATCGAAAAAATACCCTAATCCAGATTAGGGTATTTTTTTATGTGTAGCGGCATATTATTTTTCTAAGAAATACGAAAAATAATCGTGAGGGTCGTTTTAAATTTTGCGTTTATCGAGCTGGTTGGAAATGTGATCTCCACAGGCTTGAACCAGCATCACGATCGCGACCAAGACCACTATCACTGCCAGCATGATTTGCATATCAAAGCGTTGATAACCGTAGCGGTAAGCAATATCCCCCAAACCACCTGCACCGATAGCCCCTGCAATGGCAGAAGAATTAATCATGGTCACCAAGGTCACAGTAAAGCCCGCTACGATGCCAGGAAGCGCTTCAGGGAGCAGCACATGCCAAATGATTTGTTTGCGATTACAGCCGATGGCTTGAGCGGCCTCAATCAGACCTTGATCGACTTCACGTAAACTCACTTCTGCAATGCGTGCAAAAAAAGGCGTGGCCGCAAGGGTTAAAGGCACGACGGCAGCCCAAACGCCATAACTGGTGCCCACAATAAAGCGCGTGAGCGGAATGAGCGCCACCATTAAAATAAGAAAAGGCACTGAACGGGTAATATTGACCAGCCAACCTAGGGTGTGGTTTAGGCTTTTTGAAGGATAAATCCCGTGTTCAGCACTACACACCAATACGACTGCTAAAGGCAGGCCGATCAGAAAGGCCACAAAAGCTGAAACGCCGACCATCAGTAAAGTATCAATGGTTCCACTAATCAGTAAATCAATGAGTTGATCGTGCATATCCAAGTACCTCAATCTGTGCGATATGGTGTTTAAGTTGTTCAGATAAGGCGTTGATCTCTAAATGGCTGTGGTCTACAGCAACAATCAACGAGCCAATTAAATGCCCTTGAATACTATCGATATGACTTTGATACAGATGTACTGGCGCCTGAAATTGATCAAAAATAAACTTTAAGTCAGGCGACTGTTGTAGTGTCGATTCATATCGTAATTTTAAAATGATTTGATCATTTGAATCTGACGGTTGTGGCTGAATGTCGCTTGGTAAATCAAGTTGTTCAAGGTTGAGTAACTCTTGTGTGATCTGCTGTTGAGGCGTAGAAAACACTTTCCAAACCTGTCCTGCTTCTACAATTTCGCCTTGATCGATCACTACAACCTGATCGCAAATCTCTCGAATGACCTGCATTTCATGGGTAATCAACACAATGGTGATACCAAGCTTTTGATTAATTTCTTTAAGCAAAGACAGCACAACAGAAGTACTTTCTGGATCGAGTGCAGAAGTCGCTTCATCACAGAGTAAAATTTCTGGATGATGAACTAACGCTCGTGCAATCCCAACACGTTGTTTTTGCCCGCCCGAAAGTTGAGAAGGGTAGTGCGCCGCTTTATTTTCAAGACCCACCAGCTTCAGCACTTCATTCACTCGCTGAGAAATATCGGCTTGACTGAAATTGGCGATTTTAAGGGGCAGCGCGATATTGTCATACACGGTTTTGGCAGACATCAAATTAAAATGCTGAAAAATCATGCCAATGCGTTGACGCAGTGCAATCAACTCTGCGTGATTTAAGCTTGATAATTCCTGTTGATGGATGTGAATACTGCCATCACTGATTTGTTCTAAGCCATTCAGCGTTCGAATCAGCGAAGATTTACCCGCGCCGCTTTTCCCAATAATGCCGAATATTTTGCCTTGTGGAATATTCAGATTGATATCTTTTAAGGCATGAACCTGCTGTCCTTGCACATCATAAAATTTATTTAAATTTTTGATTTGGATATGGGGGACGGCAAATTCAACCGATGAACCGAAACTCACCATGAGTGACTCCTTATTTCCAACCAGGGAACCACAGTTTTGCACCAAAATCTGCGTCCAATGCCTGTTTAACTTTAGGTGAGTTTTGATAAATATCGACAAATTTACGCAGTTTATCATCATGATCTACATAGTCATCACGTACGGCAAATAAGATCGCAAAACGCTTATCAGTATTGGAGTCAAACAGTAAGGCATTTTCAGGATCGGCAGTTTTTGCTAGACGTAAATAATGTGGATAGCCAAAAGCCAGATCGACATCATCAATTGCACGTGCCGTTTGAGGGCCTTCCACCTCAATAAATTGAAGCTGTTTAGGATTCGCTGCAATGTCATTTAAAGTCGATAAAAAGTTATCTGGCTGTTTCAGTTCAATGAGCTTGGCTTGCTGTAACAGTTGTAAGGCACGGCCCTGATTGACCGGATCATTCGGAATCACCACTTTGGCTTTATGGGGTAAATCAGCAAAGTTTTTATACTTTTTTGAATACAGTCCGACATGGGTTGCAGCACCGACATCAAAGGCTTTGATTTTAAAATCCGTTTCTTTTTTTGCATTGTCTAGAAACGGCTGATGTTGGAAAAAGTTCGCGTCAATATCGCCGTGGTTTAGGGTGATATTCGGGGTATTCCAGTCCGAAAATTCCACCAATTTCACGTTCAGTCCTTGCTGCTTGGCTTCATCTGCGGCGACTTGTAAGGGTTTAGCAAAAGATGGGCTAATCCCAATCACCAATTCACTTTGATGACTTTTCTTTTGTTGATTCCAAATAACTAAGCCAATCACCAAGATGGCTACGATCACACCAATCAGTGTGAATTTAGATTTTGCTGTTTGTGCCATGGCACACCTCTATATTTCCAAATAATTAAATTTTTTGTCTAAAATATTGTTTTTTAATTGCAGCTTATGCTGTCTCAACGTTTTTAAGTGCTGCCTGAGATGACGTGTCTGAAGTGCGACATCGGTAGCGATGAGCAGGATGTGTCGTCGCTAAATGGTCACCTTGTTGAAACAGTTTTTGCCTTAAACTGCCAGTGTCATACGCAGTTTTATAGCGACCACGTTGCTGTAATTCAGGAATGACCAAACGGATAAAATCTTGATGTGACTCAGGTGCAACGGTGCGAGTCAGATTAAATCCATCGATGCCAGTTTCATCCAAATAATCAATCAACTGTTCTGCAACGTTGGCGCCACTTCCGACAAAGAGCGGATATCGCCCACCTAGAACGTGCTGAGCACGCAAATCTTGGCGAGTAATTTTCTGCTCTTTAAATTTTTGATTGACCGATGCGATGCTATTGGTCTGCTGATACGGAATGGCTTCATCTTCTGCAAAGTTGGCGAGGTTCATCCCAATCGAGCTGGAAAAGTGTGCCAGTCCCGCTTCAGGGTTGGCATAGCGAATGTATTCAGCCAATTTCTCTTGGGCGAGCTCATCGGTCTTTGCAGTCACTACCGTAATGCCTACAAAGAGTTTGATGGCTTGTGGGTCACGACCATGCGCTGCGGTTTGGCTGCGAATTTTTTGTACCTGATTTTTAACTTTTTCTGCGCTGTCTGCACCGATAAACATGCCTTCTGCATGTTGCGTAGCAAAAGCTAAACCACGTGGTGAAGCACCGGCCTGATACAACACAGGGGTGCGCTGTATTGAAGGGGAAACTTGAAATACCCCTTGGCTTTGATAGAACTTCCCTTGGTGTTGAATGGCATGTACTTTTTTGGGGTCGCTAAAGATGCGATGAGCTTTATCTTTTTGAACTGCATCATTTTCCCAAGAACCTTCCCAAAACTTATAGCAAAGCTGCAAAAACTCTTCAGCTTGTTCATAGCGTAGGTCATGATCTTTCAAGCCTTTTTGCCCAATGAGGCGTTCTGCACTGTCTAGATATCCAGTCACGATATTCCAACCGATTCGACCTTGGGTCAGGTGGTCTAGGCTGGCAAATCGACGTGCAAATTGATAAGGCGTTTCATAGCTCAAATTGACTGTTACACCAAAACCTAAGTTTTCAGTGACCGCAGCCATTGCAGAAATCAGGGTGCTGGGGTCATGGCTCGGCAGTTGGATCGACTCTTTAAGTGTGAGATCAATATTGCCTTCATAAACATCATAGACCCCGGTGATATCCGCAATAAATAGCCCGTCAAACAGCCCTTGCTCCAAGGTTTTGGCAAGATCGGTCCAATAGCTCAGTTCATTAAAGCGGTGTGACTCATCGCGCGGATGGGTCCATAAGCCATGATTGATATGCCCGACACAGTTCATGTCGAAGGCATTCAGTAAAATTTTCTTGGCTGTATGTGATTGGGTATCTGCTGTGGTGATTTCGCTCATTACAAGGTCCCTCGACGTGGGGGCAATACGCCATTTAGGAGGTAATTGGCAATGAAGAAATATTTCCAACGCCCTGCATCATGCAAGGTATGGACACGTGCATTACGCCAAAATCGATCTAGACCATCTTCACGCTGACTGCCACGGCTGCCTGCAAGCTCAATCAATTTTGATGCCGCTTTCAGTGCGGTTTCAGTACTATGCGCACGCACTTTCGCGACATCTAGAGAAGCTTTTGCGATGTTTTCAGCATTGGGCTGTGGGCGAGCAGCATCGATGGCACGAGCGGCTTGTTTCAGCAAGACCTCACTGGCGCGAACATCTGCGGCAATGCGACCGAGTTCGTATTTGGTTAAAGGATCTTCGCTTGCAAGATCAAGACCTGAATCAATCCATGGTCGAGCTTGGTGTACGCGGCTCAAGCTTTCTTCAAAGGCTGCGCGGGCTATACCGACTTCAATCGCAGCATGCATAATTTGCGCAAATGGCCCAACCAATGTCGGCTCCGTAAATGCCCGATCAAAGGGAATGACATCTATGGCAGGAACTGCAACTTGGTGAAATTTTACAGAGCCGCTACCCGTGGTGCGCTGTCCAAACCCTGTCCAATCATCGATCAGCTCTAAACCTGTACTTTCACGTGCAATAAAGGCTAAATATTCACGACCATCTTGGTCTTTGACCAATGTGGGAATACGATGTGCAAATAAACTGCCGGTGCAATAAAACTTTTCACCATTCACCACAAAACCATTGTCATGAGGGCGAATCGACGTTTGTTTTTGCGCAGCGGTTTTGGTTTTAAACTCGGCTAAGGCATTGCCAAAACGAGCGCCAGCAAGTACTTCGGCATAAAGCTTTTGCTTTTGTTCAGTTGTGCCGGTGTTACGTAATACTTCTAGTGCATAAAAATGGTTTTGTGGAATTTGCCCAATTGAGCCATCTACACCACTCATAAGCGCAATCACTTGCGCCACGGTATAACTTGAAACTTCGGCACCGCCAAATGCCTTGGGAACTGTGATTGCCCAGAGACCAGATTGACTATAGGCCTCGATTTCATCAAACGGCAGTATGCGTTCGGCATCACGTTGCACGGCATTTTTTCTAAATTGTTCGGCTAATTGTTTTGCAATTTCAAGTGCTTCTGCATCGGACTGAATAATATGCGCAGGCATTGTTGATATGGCCTGTAGCGAATTAATATTTGGAAATGAGGTCATCAGAATTCTCCTTAAATCCACGCATGGCGTGCAGGTAATTTATGATTTAAGTAATAGTCGCCTAAGGTATGCAGCTTCCAGCGCACAGGATCATGTAAGGTGTGTACTCGGGCATTGCGCCAGTGTTGATCAAGGTTATGGGCACTCAAACTTGCACGGCTGCCGCCTAATTCAAGGAGTTTTTCAGAGATCTGTAAGGCTGCATCATTGGCATAGATTTTAGCTTCAGCGACACGAATCGAAGCCAGAGCAGCTTGTTGTTCACTCACCTGATCAAGCTGATCTAATTCATCGAGGTAATCTGCGGCTTCATCTAAAAGTAAAATCGCAGCATCCAATAAAACTGCAGATTTACCCACCTCTTGTAGGGTGTAGGGCTCAAAACTGGCTTTCTCAACTTGTGCATCCACAATCGGACGGGCTTTTTGTACCGCAGAAAGGGTGTCTGCAAAGGCAGCTTCCGCAATCCCCACATCGATCGCGACTTGCATCAATTGTGAAAAGGCACCGCGATACGTTGGCCCTACAGAAAGCTTACGTTCATCAAAAATTAATAGGGGGTCTACTGCTACATGATTCAGTTTGACGGTGCCACTTGATGTTGTGCGCTGACCAAAACCATTCCAGTTATCAATCACTTCTACGCCTGTAGCATGTCGATCAATGATGGTCAGGACAACATGACCTTCAGGGTGAACGGCTTTAATCGCCAACCAATCTGCAAAACTACTGCCGGTTGAATAGAACTTTTCACCATTAACAACATACTTTCCATTTTCAATGCGCAGCGTTGTGTTTAAGGTTTTAGTGTCTTTGGTGTTGCGCTCTGGCCCACCATTAGCTAAACGTTTTCCCTGTAAAATTTCATTAAAAATAAAGGCTTTTTGCTCATCTGTTCCCATGAGGTCAATCATATACAGCAAGGCAATTTGGTTTTGTGGAATTTGGCCCACGCTAGAATCTGCTTTATTGATAATGCGAAAAACCTGCGCCAGTGTCTTGTTGGACACGTAGGCACCGCCAAATTGCTTGGGTATACGAATGCCACCTAAACCTTTTTGACTGAATAAGTCGATTTCTGCAAATGGGAGTAGGCGGTTCTGATCACGTTCATTTCGACCTTCCAAAGCAAAATCGGCAACGTGATAAGCTGCATGAATCGCTTCTAAGTCATTTTCAATAACATGAATATTTTCAGAGATTAAATGAGACATAATGACACCTTTAATAGATATCAAAACGCTACTCGTAAATCCGTGATTCTTTAAATGATGGATTATTCTTAACTTAGCAAAATGTCTGTTTAGCATTTAATCTGCATAAAAAATATGCAAATTTGATAAAATAAGTGTTTGATTTAAAACAATAGATGTAGGAAAAACAACAAGAGGATTGATGATGAAAATCTGGTGTTAGCAACTTTGTAGATATTCAACTTTAAAAATAATATATCTAAGACAGGGGCTTAGCTGTTTTTTTTAATACTTTTTATTAATGGTGGTCAATCAGCTTGAACTCCAATAGATGCTCAATATCATAGAGCTATGCAAAGATTAAAAAAGGGCTATAAATTGATTCAAATATTTTTCAATCTGCAATAAAAAAGCCCCCATCTTTCGATGAGGGCTTTTTGAATTTGGAGCGGGAAAGGAGACTCGAACTCCCGACCCCAACCTTGGCAAGGTTATGCTCTACCAACTGAGCTATTCCCGCGGAGTCTATCCTGTTTTTTTACTAAAAAACTGAATCGAAAAAAATTTGGAGCGGGAAAGGAGACTCGAACTCCCGACCCCAACCTTGGCAAGGTTATGCTCTACCAACTGAGCTATTCCCGCGGAGTCTATCCAATTTTTTAAATAAAAAACCGAATGAAAAAATTTTGAGCGGGAAAGGAGACTCGAACTCCCGACCCCAACCTTGGCAAGGTTATGCTCTACCAACTGAGCTATTCCCGCATAGCCACGTATAATACATTAAGGATTTTTCAGGTCAATAACTTTATGAAAAACTGTGCATCGTTTGCATAAAATAAAAACAATTTGTTTGAAAATTGGAATATTTTTGCAGGTCAAAGGCTTCCATTTTGATGAAATCATGCAATTCAGGCGGTTTCAGCAACTTTGTGACACAAGAACTTCAACAAATACAGGCTATACTAAGACCAGTTGAACTTTTTTTGAATTTGGGAGAGCCGTTTTGAGTTTAGAACAGCAATTAATTGAGCGTCTACAGACATTAGCGCCTACACATCTTGAAGTGGTGAATGAGTCCGCAGGTCATGGTGGTTATTTCCCAGGTAAAGAATCGCATTTTAAAGCGGTGATTGTGAGTGAGGCTTTTGCAGGCTTACGTTTGGTGCAACGTCATCAAAAAGTCTATGCCGCAGCAGGTGATTTACTTAGTCCGGGGCAAATTCATGCCTTGGCCATTCATGCGTTTTTACCTGAAGAGTGGAAAGGTCAAGACACCACTAGCCCTGAATGTGCGCATGCACCAAAGTCATCTTAAGGTAAACCATGGAAACGCAATTAATCATTAAAATCATTCATATGTGTGGCGTGGCTTTAGGCTGTGCCGCCATTTTCATTCGTGCTTTTACGCTATTTAAAGGGACGCAGGGTAATTTACCGAATCCATCAGGTCGTAAGTTTTTTGTTGCATTGCAACATGGCTCAATGGCTTTAATTGCTGTGACAGGAATTATCTTATTGTTTATGAAGAACTTTGATGTGCAGCCATGGTTCTATGCCAAAGTTGTGTTGTTTTTGGCGCTGCTGTCTTCTTTATCTAAAGCGTATAAAAAAGATGACAGTGTTTTATTGGTTCAGCGCCGTGCGGGCTTATTTATTGCAGCTGTTGCACTTATTTTCATCATTACATTGGTTATAATTAAACCAGTTTTTGGATAAATGGCTTATCCACATGGCCGATTTCAAGGCTTGAGTAAAAAAACAAAGATTAGAGGGTTTTGAATGCGTACGCGTGTGGTATTTAACCAAAAAGGTGGTGTGGGGAAATCGAGTATTACGGTCAATTTAGCTGCGATAAGCGCGCACCAAGGTTTAAAAACTTTGGTGATTGACCTCGACCCTCAAGCCAATTCAAGTCAATATTTGTTGGGGGATGATGCGACCTACTCAGCAGATAAACCTGCCTTAGAGCCAAATATTGAAAATTATTTTGATGAAGTATTGGGTTCGCAGCAAAGCAAAGGTTTGTTGGGAAATGCCATTGGTTCGATTTTAAAAAATCGTACTAAAGGTCTAGAAAGCTATGTACATCAATCACCGTTTAAAAATTTAGATGTAATTCCTGCAAGCCCAAATTTGGGTGCATTGGCACATGCCTTAGAATCTAAGCATAAAATTTACAAACTGCGTGATGCTTTGCAGCAGATGAGCGGTCAATATGATCGAGTGTTTATTGATACACCGCCGGCCTTTAACTTTTTTACTTTATCTGCGTTGATTGCGGCAGATCGCGTGCTGATTCCATTTGACTGTGACGTGTTTTCAAAACGAGCTTTACAGACCCTGATCGAAAATGTGTTGGAAACGCAGGATGATCATAATGATCGTTTGGAAATTGAAGGCATTGTGGTCAATCAATTTCAAGCACAGGCGAAGTTACCGCGTGAAGTTGTACAACAACTCAAAGATGAAGGTCTTCCTGTATTGGACAGCATGTTACCGCCTTCAGTGCTGATGAAAGAATCTCATCATAAAAATCAACCTTTAATCCATTTGGCTGCAGATCATAAATTGACGCAAGCCTATCAATCATTGTTCAATGAAATTGAGCAAAAGTAGTATCGAGAAAAGTATGAATGCACTTAAATGTGGTCTAGTTGCTTTCACTGCTGTTGTATTGGGTGCATGTGCAAGTACGCCTAAACCTAGCTATGTTTCACCTACACAGTATCAGTCTTTGAGTTGCCAGCAATTGCAAAGCGAATACAACCGAATCCACGACTATATTCAAAATGGTGTAGAAACACCGAAACGCACGGGCGTCGGTGTGGGTGTCGGCCTCGGTGGTGGCTGGGGCAGTCGTGGAGGTTGGGGCATTGGTCCGAGTATTTCGGTCAATATGGGACAATCTTCAAATACCAAACGTACCGAACTTTCACGTGTTCTAGGTGAGCAAGAAGCGATTGTACAGGCAGCAAAATTTAAAGGTTGTCCGATTATCGTTCGCGCAAATTCGGCCACCGCAGCAAAATCATAAACGGATCATGAGCAGGGGCTCAGGCCTGTGCTATGAGAAAAGTGTAATAAAATTTGTCAGTAGGCGAGGCGTCTACTGGCATTTTTTTTGAGTCAAATAAACTGCACTATTTAGAGTCAATAAAATATTTAAATCTATGAAAAAATTAAATTAAATATCATTCGTAAATTTTAATACCTTCTTCTGGTCTTGAACATTCAGCGTGAGTGCATTGACTTGTACAAGGATAAAACTGACCTAGCGCGTACTTGTTTTTTTAAATTCATTTCGGCTAAGGTGTGCGCTTTGAAACATTGTCTGGGTATTTATGATTGAGAGTTGGCTTTTTGTATTGGCAATGATTGCGGTGATGATGACGCCGGGACCTAGCAATGCACTAATGGCAAGCTCTGCACATCAACAAGGCATTGCAAAGACCTGCATGCTTATTCCTGCAGAATTATTGGGCTATTTCTATGCTATTAATTTGTGGGCGTTGATTATTCATTTAAGCGCTCCAGTGTGGCCGAATTTAATTCATTTACTGCATTTTCTCAGTATTGCCTATGTATTATGGTTGGCTTTTCATTTGTGGAAATCGACGCATTTACATCAGTACAATCAAAAACATCCTTCAATTCAACCACGTGAATTATTCATTTCCTCCTTAAAAAATCCGAAAGCGTTGCTTTTTGCTGCAGGTATTTTCCCGATTGAAACTTGGGCTAGCCCATTAAATTTTATTTTGGTTTTCGCTGTATTTAGTGTGGTTTTGCTGCCTGTTGCGTTGTTTTGGATGTCATTTGGACGGACGATTTTGGCCGGTAAGACCCAAAAAATTAAGGCCGATCTTCTGTATAAAGGATCGGCCCTGATGCTGATTTTATGTATGTTTCCCGTGGTTTTGCGCTTTTTTGCTTAAAGGCGTTCACCACATCAGTTTACTTTTTTAATTTTGCTCGAATAAAACCAATTACACCCGGTAAAACACTAATAATAATGATGCCGAAGATCAGATGGGTGAAGTTATCTTTCACGATTGGCATATTGCCAAATAAATAACCCAAAGTGATAAATGAGCCAACCCAGCAAATCGCACCAATCATGTTAAAAGTCAGGAAGTACTTGTAGTTCATGCTGCCTGCACCTGCGACAAAAGGCGCGAAGGTTCGTGCAAAAGGAATAAAGCGGGCAAAAATAATGGTTTTACCACCATGTTTTTCAAAGAATTTTTGCGTATTCACCAAGTGTTGACGGTTAATGAAGCGTGATTCAATTTCAAAGACACGTGGGCCAATATATTTACCAATATGGTAGTTCAGCGTGTCGCCCAAGACTGCCGCGATAAACAGCAAAATCACCAAAACCCACGGATCCATGGCACCTGTTGACGCAGCGAGAGCACCTGCTGCAAACAGAAGACTGTCACCCGGTAAAAAGGGCATGACGACTAAACCGGTTTCAACAAAAATAATCAGGAACAGAATTGCATAAATCCATACGCCATAATTGGTAATGAACTCGAGTAAATGGTCATCAACATGTAGTATAAAATCAATCAGTTCCATGGGGCTTATATGCGTAAAATAGTGGTCTGATGCTATCAGTCTGGGGCAGCAAAGTCAGTATTAAAACGTAATTAATTATCAGTAAAATCGTTCTATATATGAAATGATGAGTATTATAAAAGCATATTTAAAGAGAATAAGAAACGACCTAATCTAAGCACATCTTTTGAACAGTATTAAAAATAGGTTTCAGTATGTTTAATCCAAATTTGATGGTGAAAAATCTGAGTCAACAGCCGCAAATCAATTCGGTAGTCAGTCTCGTTGCACGTATTTTGATGGCTTATATTTTTATTGTGGCAGGTTGGGGCAAAATTACGGCTTACACTGCAACCGCAGGTTATATGGAGTCAATGGGTGTACCGGCAGGGCTACTTCCGATCACCATTTTAGTTGAGTTGGGTGGTGGCTTAGCTTTATTGTTTGGTTTTCAAGCACGTTTTGCGGCATTGGGTCTAACCGTATTTAGTTTAATCACTGCATTTTTATTCCATGGTGGTGCTGAAGATGGCATTAACTTTATGAAAAACTTGGCGATGTCTGGCGGCTTATTATTTCTCATGCTGCATGGTGCTGGTCAATTTAGTTTTGATCATTGGATTGAAAAATCAAAATAAAGTGGTCATGAGTCCGAGCATCCATCAAAGCGGTGTTCTGCCGCTTTTTTCATGTCTACCGCTGATTGAAAGCGGATGGGTAAAGTCCTGAAATGTGTTGTAAAAAACACCGTTTAGCTTGGGATTTTTGCCCCTGTCCGAATAGTGTGCGAAAGTCCAAGAAAAATGTTAGAATACGGCGCTTATATTCGTTGCCTGCATAGTTGTTTGCCATGACTACCAATACCCAAATTACTGAAGACCGTATCCTGATTTTGGATTTCGGTTCTCAATATAGTCAGCTTATTGCACGTCGTGTACGTGAAGCTGGTGTTTATTCAGAAATGTACGCATTTGATATGTCTGAAGAAGACATTCGTGCATTTAACCCAAACGGGATCATTCTTTCAGGTGGTCCAGAAAGTGTTCATGAAGAAGGTAGTCCGCGCGCACCACAAGTTGTATTTGAACTTGGTGTACCTGTTTTAGGTATTTGCTATGGTCTACAAACCATGTCAGAGCAGCTTGGTGGTAAAGTTGAGCCAGGTACTGTACATGAATTCGGTTATGCAGAAGTTGATATTAAAGTCCGTGATGCTTTAATTGGTGATCTTGAAGATACCAAAGACCAATTAAAAGTATGGATGAGTCATGGCGATAAAGTGACTCAAATTCCTGAAGGTTTCCAAATCACTGCCAGCACACCAAGCTGCCCAGTGGCGATGGTTTCTGATGAAAAACGTCGTTTCTACGGTATCCAATTCCACCCAGAAGTAACTCATACTGCGAAAGGTGCTGAGTTATTGTCTAACTTCGTACATGGCGTATGTGGTTGCCGTAACTTGTGGAACTCAGAAAACATCATCGATCTTCGCGTAGAACAACTTCGTGAGCAAATTGGTGATCAAAAAGTTCTATTGGGTCTTTCAGGCGGCGTCGATTCATCTGTTGTAGCTGCACTTTTACACCGTGCGATTGGCGACCAATTGACTTGCGTATTTGTAGATAACGGTTTACTTCGTTTGAACGAAGGCGAGCAAGTGATGGACATGTTTGCGAAAAACATGGGTATCCGCGTGATTCGTGCTGACGCTGAAAATCGCTTCTTAACAGCACTTGCTGGTGAAGTTGATCCAGAGAAAAAACGTAAAATCATTGGTCGTGAATTCATTGAAGTGTTTGCTGAAGAAGCACGTAAGCTTGACGGTGTGAACTTCCTTGCTCAAGGTACCATTTACCCAGACGTAATTGAATCTGCGGCAAGCAAACAAGGTAAAGCACATGTGATTAAATCACATCACAACGTGGGTGGTTTACCGGAAGATTTAGCATTCGAATTGGTTGAGCCAATCCGTGATTTGTTCAAAGACGAAGTTCGCCGTTTAGGTACAACTCTTGGTCTTCCATTTGAAATGCTTTACCGTCATCCATTCCCAGGCCCGGGTCTAGGTGTACGTATCCTTGGTGAAGTGAAAAAAGAATATGCTGACATCCTTCGTCTAGCAGATGACATCTTCATGCAAGAACTTCGCGCAAGCGGTTGGTATGACAAAACTGCACAAGCATTTGCCGTATTCCAACCTGTGAAATCTGTGGGTGTCGTAGGTGATGGCCGTCGTTATGCATGGGTAATCGCGCTTCGTGCTGTAGAAACGGTGGACTTTATGACTGCACGTTTTGCACACCTTCCTTATGATCTTGTAGACAAGATTTCTACACGTATCATGAACGAGATTGCTGAAGTTTCTCGTGTTGTTTATGACGTATCGTCTAAACCACCTGCTACGATTGAATGGGAGTAAAACTGGGGTTTCACGAAGCACTGCTTCGTGCCAGTTTTACGCCAAGAGCTACGCTCGCGGCAGTGAGGGATTTCAAGAAACAACGTTTCTTGCCTAAATTACGCCGAAAGCTATGCTCGCGGCTATTTAGGGAAACCTAGATATTTCTAATAAAAAAGGACGCCTCGGCGTCCTTTTTTATATCTCAACATTCTATTTATAAACAATTGACCAACTACTATCGCTTTCATTATTCGGTTCAGCTTTAGGCTTCGCTTTATGGGTAAAGCTTTGCCATGACTTTGTCGATTTACGTTCCGGCTTCATGCTTGAATCATAGCGCTCTACACGGTTACGGCCATTTTCTTTTGCCTGATACAGCGCAATATCCGCTTGCTTAATCAGTTCAGTTAAATTTTGCTTATGTGATTTGAGCTGTGAAACACCAATGGAAACGGTAAATTGGATCGGGTGATTTGCGACATTCAGCAATGATTGATTTTGAAGCGTTAAACGAATACGTTCCGCGATCAACATTGCATCCTGTATTTGCGTTTCAGATAGAAGCACAATAAATTCTTCACCACCAAAACGAGCCAAGACATCTTTTTGGCGCATTTCTTTGCGGGTGGTTTCAGCGATACATTGCAGTACCTGATCACCAACATCATGTCCGTAATTATCATTAATATGTTTAAAATGATCGACATCAAACATCAGTAAGCAAGTACTTGCTGGCGTTGGCCATTCATGGATGCGATGCTCAGCCAACTGAACAAACTGACGACGGTTATATAACTGGGTGAGCTCATCTGTATGCGCTAGATTTTTCAGCGTATGCATATTCCAGTCATCAAGCAGGGTACGTAAAAAATGACGACGTGCATTGAGTGTATTGTTCCAACTCATATGCAGGCTGATCATCCAAACAGGAATAGACACCACCACAAAAATCAGTGCTTCTTGCCATGATAAAAGCTGACTCACCGCAAAATATACCAATAGCGAAATGAGGCCTGAACAATACAAGGCTGGCTTAAATTGTGTTTGTACGCAGACATTGGCAATCAAGATAAAGATCGCTGCACCATAGATATAGGACGAGACCATTGGGCTATTTGAAGCCAGTAATAAGCCAATCCAAATCGCGGTGCTACAGACCGTCCCAATCGGTAAGATCATGTCGAGCACACGAATATCTTTTTTGTATTTAAACAGATAAAAGCTGACCAATAGGGCAGCAATAATCATGGCCACTCGAGAAAGACCTGACCAAAAGAACATGTCAGGGATAATAAAAATGTCAGCAAAGAAATAAAGAAGAAATGTAATCTGCGCCATGTAATTCACTTGACGTAAATAAGGTAACTGATGGGCATACTGATGTTGTAGAAAATGATTTCTAAACTGCGTAGGAATACGTGCAAAAGGATCTGCAATGGCTTGTTCAATCTCGGCACGATTGGCAAGATCACACTCAGAAAGTTTCAAAGTATGATTATGATTTTTACGAACTTCCTGAGCAGACGAATTAGTCCGAGAACTCATTCGTACATCAACAGACATGTCCCTTCTCCATAAATGGCTTAGGAAAATTATGAATAAAAAATATACAAAAATATCTACCTGAAACTTGGGATTTTTCGAATGAATGATAAAAAATCGTCTGTTGAATGTTACAAAATATATTATTAACTTGCTGTTTTATAAGTTGATATTTGATTTCTTCCTGCAGATTTTGCTTGGTAAAGTGCCTGATCGGCCATGCGAATTACACTTTGTAAATCTCGGTTTTTTTGACCAAATTCGGCAACACCAATTGAAACGGTAAATTTAAGTTTTTGTAGTGTATCAAGTTCTAAATAATCATCGGCTATTGCCCGTCGTAGACGTTCGGCAATATCTTGAGCCTGACGTAGGTGTGTCTGCGGTAAAAGAATAATAAACTCTTCACCGCCGAAGCGGGCAATGATGTCTTGACTACGTAAGGTATGTCGGCACGTTTCGGCAATTTGTTGTAAAACATGATCACCAATATAGTGCCCAAACTGATCATTAATATTTTTAAATTTGTCGACATCAAAAATCAGTAATGAAAGCGGCTGTAACGGTTTGGACTGATGATGAATATGATAATTGGCAAGTTGAATAAATTGACGTCGATTGTTTAAGCCAGTCAGCACATCGGTATGCGCCATAATATTGAGCGCTTCACGGTTCAACTGATCGAGTTTACTGTGTAAAAATACAATTCTAGATTTTTGCGTTGAATTCCAACTGATATACAAACTAAATAACAACACGGGCGAATAGATCAAGATAAACAGTTGCAGTTGATGGATATTGCCAGAAATGGCGAAATATACCCCAATCAGTAAAATTAGACTGATACATAGAGAAATGAGCACAGCAGCCTTAAAGCGGATTTGCACACATAAATTGGCTAACACAATAAAAACCAAAGATGCATATAAATAGATCGGCACATCGGGGCTATTGGATAAATTGAGTAGGCTAAACCACAGCGCAGAAGCACCAACGATCGATAGGGGAAGCATCAAGTCAAAGAGTAAAATGCTCTTGCTATATGTATAAATGCCCCATGTAATGCCCATCATCAGTAAGGTATAGGCCGTTTTTAAGCCTATCGCGAGCAAGCCCACATCGGGCAACATAAACCAATCCGCTATGGCATAAGAGAGATAGGCCAATTGTGCAACGATGTTGACTTGCAAAAAGAATTTAAAAAGTTGATGACGATGATAGTGGAAAAATTCTTGACGAAATTGAGCAGGAACGCGAACAATGGTTCCTTTCAAGGCTTTTTGAATCAGTGCACGTGATTCTTTCTTATACTCATTGATCATGCAAGATTACCGACGGGTGAGCATGGCTTGTATGTAATTTTATGTAACTCAAATAATCTATACCATTTTTATTAAAAATTAAACACGTTATTTCAAGGATTTGTGAATTATTTGGTATTGTTTGGTCAAAAGTGAGTGTTAATTTATGTTACTTAAATTTACATTTCACGTGATCTGAACAAGTAATTTTGCATTGGGTATTGTCTAAATAAGCATCAATAACTGTTATGCTGTATGTCATATTAGGCAACAAAAAAACGATTGTCCTATCTCTGTGATTCAGCGTATTAATGACAGCTGAAGAAGATTGAGTTAATGCAGATATAATGGAAAAAATGCATAGCTCTAGCCGATAGTCCTTGCATCGGCTTAGCCAAATTTAGGGTAAGAATATGACCAATACTAATTACACAGAAATATCTCATTCCGACGATTGTGAAAAATACGTCAATCAGTTCATTCAAGAATTTCCACTGCGCCGTGCTGAAATTGGTCAAGGCACAGTGATAAAACGTGCTTTACCGAGTCGGCATAAACGGATGATTGGGGCATGGTGTTTCCTTGACCATGCCGGTCCAGTGCATTTTCCTCAAGGTGATGGCTTAGATGTTGGGCCGCATCCACATATTGGTTTGCAAACATTTACATGGATGATTGATGGCACCATGATGCATACCGACAGTTTGGGCACACATCAGTTAATCCAGCCCAAACAAGTCAATCTCATGACAGCGGGTTATGGTATTTCGCATACTGAGGTTGCTCCAGAGTCTGAAACACAAATGCATGCTGCGCAGCTTTGGATTGCATTGCCAGATGACAAAATCAATATGGCGCCCCAGTTTGACCATTACCCAGAGTTGCCTGTGGTGACACAAGACGGGATTGAATTGACGGTATTGGTGGGTGAATTTTTACAGACTAAATCGCCGGTAAAAGTACATAGTGAATTATTGGGGGTCGATCTGCGTAGTTCGGAAAGTCAAAGTACCGTCCTGCCGCTCAATCCAAAATTTGAATATGGCTTTATGGCCCTCGAAGGGACTGCCAGTATCAATGGTCACGAGCTAAATGAAGACAATATGGTGGTACTTGAGCCGGGCTTAACCCAAGTCAAAATTGACCTACATGCAGGTGGCCGTGTTTTATTATTAGGAGGTGAACCTTTTGAATCACCGATTCTGCTGTGGTGGAATTTTGTGGGGCGCACACAAGAAGAATTGAATATTGCCCGTGAGCAGTGGATTAATCAGGACGAACGTTTTGGCTCTATTCCAGACTATGATGGTCCACGACTAGAAGCACCGGCTTTCCCTGATAAAATGCGTCCATCACGTTAACTTAAAAATAAAAATGAACAGCCGTACCTATGGTGAAAATGGTACGGCATAACCATGAGGGAGTCATTATGGGTATCGTCGCAACGGCAACAGTAAACACCTTACAAGCACCGTGGTCAGGTGAAATTCAGAGTGGAAAACATCAACTTATTACCGATAAGCCCGAATCATTTGGCGGCGGGGACTTAGGTTTAGCACCGTATGATTTACTGTGCGCCTCTTTAATCTCATGCACCATGATTACCTTGCGCATGTATGCAGCACATAAACAAATCCAATTGGGTGAGTTTCGTGTCGAGGCAGACTTTTGTGCGAACCGTGAAGGAGCTGAATGGGTTGAGCGACGCCTGCATTTTCAAACGTCCTTGGATGCAGAATTAGAGCAAAAAATCTTGTCCATTTGTGAAAAAACCCCAGTGACAAAAACTTTATTGCGCAGTGTAGACATTAAAACCACTCTAGTTTAATTTAAAAGCAGGTCGCTGCTGTACTGTGCAAAATTTAGTTTTGATATAGCCCTAAGCAGTGATCTGACACTTTTTATGATTTAAGTACTTCAAAATAATAATGGCTTGCCAGAAATAAGAAAATTTTAGACTTCATATAGGAGATGAACCCATGCGGGTGCTACATCATCTAGAAAAATCTCGTTCATTTCGTATTTTATGGGCAATGCAGGAATTAGGACTGGATTATCAGGTTCAGTTTTATCTGCGCCAGCCAAATTTGTCTGCTCCCCCTGAGCTTAAAGCCATCCATCCTTTAGGGAAGTCGCCCATATTGCAGGATGATGGACTGGTCTTGGTAGAATCTGCAGCGATCTTGGAGTATTTACAAGAGAAGTATGATCGGCATGATTTTTTTGCAGCCAAGGCGGAACATTCAAAACAACAATATCGCTTTTGGATGCATTATGCCGAAGGTTCTCTAATGCCGTTGTTGGTGATGCAGTTGGTCATGAGCAATGTGCCACGCCATGTACCTTGGGTCATCAAACCCGTAGCTAATCGCATTTGTGATGGGGTCAAAAAAGGTTTTGTACGACCTCGCTTAAAAGAACATATCGAGTTTTTAGAAAACCATTTAGCGGAAAATGAATATTTTGCGGGACCGTTTAGCTTTGCGGATATTCAGATGACGTTTCCATTAGAAGCCGTCATGACCAGAACTCAAGGGCGATATCCACAAATTCAGGCTTTCTTACAACGGATGCAACAGCGTCCTGCATATCGCCGTGCCAAACAACAAGAACAACAGTTGGAAGCACAGCAAGACCGGCAGGATGATTCTGCTTAGCTCACATGATACAAGCGTTCTTTAGGGAAGACGACTTTAAACAGCGAACCACGGTTTTCTTTGGACTCAATTTCAAGGTGTGCCTGATGTTGCATCAAAACGTGTTTCACGATGGCAAGACCTAAACCTGTTCCTCCCGTTTGGCGACTACGTGCGCTGTCCACACGGTAAAACCGTTCCGTTAAACGGGGTAAGTGTTTCGGGTCAATCCCGATACCCGTATCTTCAACGGTAAAATAACCATGCGTACCATCATCATGCCAACCAATGGTCACAGTACCGCCTTTCGGGGTGTATTTAATTGCATTGGTGATGAGGTTACTAAAGGCACTCGCCAATTCCATATCTGATCCGATCAGGTCACAGTGACTATCAATCTCGAGATTCAGTGTATGTCCATAATCCACATTGTAAGCATGTGCATCGTCATATAGTTGGTTCATTAGGCTGGGCATTTCAATGATTTGATTTTTAGCAACTTTTTTATCATTTTCCAGACGAGATAATAATAACAAGTCATTAACCAAAGCATTCATACGGCGGGTTTGAGACTGCATTTGATCGAATGCGCGTTTCCAGCGTGGATTTAAATCTTCCTGATCGGTAAAGGTTTCGATATAACCACTTAAAACCGTGAGCGGTGTGCGTAACTCATGTGAAATATTATCGACAAAGTCTTTACGCATCTGCTCAAGGTTATGCATGCGCGTGACGTCATAAGCCACCAATAAACGACTTTCGCGACCAAAACGGGTCAATTTGACTTGCACATAATGGTCTTCGAGCACTGATGATTTCATTTTTAAACCATCGGGGGCTAAATCGATATTGGTAAAGTATTCGATAAAACTAGGCTGTCTTAAAATACTTAAAATATTGCGCCCTTGATCGAGCTGTTGAATCCCCAAAAGCTTTTCTGCGGCAGGGTTCCACCATTCGATTTGGTGTAATTCATCAATCAATACCACAGCTTCAGCAAGTGCTACCAAGGAAGATTGAGCGCGGTCAATTAGGCCGACCATTTCAGCTTGTACGATGCGTTCTTGGCGCTGGGCACGGTATACATTAAAGAGCAAAGCCCCCCAAATGCCGTCTAAATTCGGCGGGACATCATAAGGACGGTTTGAAATCCATTCGTTGACCAAGTACAGCGAACGCATTTGCAATGCAAAGAACACTGCAAAGGCAATTAAGATGCAGATCCATAAGTACCCGGTACCAAAGCCGATGAGTGCAGCAATGAGTAGGAAAAATGCCAGCAGTCTCAAATCCTGCTTGGCAAAAGTCCATAAACTGCTGTAACGGAATTTTTTATGTTCACTGGCAAGTTCAGGGACGGGATACGGTTCATACATATAAAATTAAAGACCTAAAATGACTAACCCATTACAGCGTCTGCACGGGTAGAGAAACGGTAACCTGTACCACGAACAGTTTGGACATAACGATCGGCTTGGAAAGGTTCAAGAACTTTACGCAAACGACGAATATGAACGTCAATGGTACGGTCCTCAATATACACGTTTCCACCCCAAACCTGATCTAATAATTGAGCACGGGTATAGGCACGTTCAGGATGAGTCATGAAAAAGGCCAATAGACGATATTCAGTCGGTCCCATATCTAAAATGGTGTTGCCAAAGCTGACACGTTGGCTGACTGGATCGAGGATTAAGCCATTGGCATCAATGGTTTTTTCACCACCCAATGCATTTGAGCGACGCAGCACCGCTTTAATGCGTGACACCAACTCACGGGTGGAAAAGGGTTTGGTCATGTAGTCATCTGCACCCGCGTCCAGACCTTGGACTTTATGGTCTTCTTCGCCGCGCGCAGTGAGCATGATGACTGGAATTTCTGACAAATTTTCATCGCGTTTTAAACGACGACATAGGTCTACACCACTCACGCCGCCAGGCATCATCCAATCTAATAAAATCAGTGCAGGACGCTGATCCACAATCATTTGGTGCGCTTGTTTGGCATCTTCAGCTTGCTGACATTGAAAACCAGCCATATCCAGTGAAGTATGGATCATTTCCCGAATCGGGAGTTCGTCGTCGACGATTAAAATATAGTCATCTTTCACAGCGCAATACCCTATTTTATGTAAACGGTAGACCGTTTTATATTTATGACAGGCTTATTACAAAGATTAATTATGACAGTATCATTGCAAAAATGATCTTTCATTGGGGTTTAGAAAGAAATTGTGACAATTTAAATCCTGAAATATTCAACACCATGGGCTTTGCATCATGCTGTTGTCACAAAAAAATCATTCAAAAAATTGTAAAGATCAGTGTTGAGGACAAAATTTATTTCCTGGGTTTTTCAGAAAAAGCATCCAACAAGGCCAAAAAGACCACGCTACATGACGATAAAACTTCATCAATCGGCTGTTTATAACCACTCATGACCCAGCGAATCGCGATTTGGGTGACATAACCATTGAGACCGGTTGCGACCATTGAAATTTCGCGTTCTGAACGATCAATATTCGGCATCATCAGCATGACAAAGGCATGAATCATACGGTCAAAGCGCATCATGGTTTCATGAATCGTGGCTTGGTTATGTAGCTCTTGTACCAACATAGCATCGATGTAAATGATGCGCGCCATGCGAGGATTATTTTTTAAGGTTAACAATAGGGCGGTTAAGCCCGCTTCAATCATTTTTTTAGAATCGGTAGATGCTTGCATGATGGCTTGCATCACATTTTGTTGCAGTTCATCGATTAATTTTAAAAAGATGGTCTGGAACAGTTGCTCACTTTTCTTAAATGATTCATAAAAATAGCGTTCGGTCAGCTTGGCTTCCAAACAAATATCTTTCACAGTCACTGAAAAAAAGCCATGTGTTCCATAGGCTTCTATACCGGCTTCAATCAGTTTTTCACGTCGCGCTTGCTTACGTTCACTGAGAGAAAGCCCTTTAAATTGACGTTCCTTCACATTTTTTGCCTGTTGTTGTTCTGTGTGATTTGTTGCATCTGTCATGAAAATATACGCTGAACTAAAGCAGAATTTTGTCTTATTTTAGCAATAATTTCAGTTTAAACCTATGTTTAAGCATTGGCGATTTCAACAGCTTAGCACGTCCTAAGATGACATTGACAATATGTATTGTCAAAACTATATTAAGTTGACGAACTGCACACATTGGCAAATGAGATCACGCTGTGATAAAGCCAAGCGGCAGCATAAAGGAATAAGGAATCACAATGAAAAACTTCAAAAATAAAGTGGCTGCCATTACAGGTGCAGGTTCAGGTATTGGTCAGCAATTGGCAGTGCTTTTGGCGAAACAAGGCTGTCATCTGTCTTTAAGCGATGTGAATGAACAGGGTCTAGCGGCAACCGTTGAATTGGTGAAAGCCAGCAATGTACGTGTAACCACGCAAAAACTCGATGTGTCAGACCTTGCAGCAATGAAAGCATGGGCAGCACAGACCGTTAAAGATCATGGTTCCGTGAATATGATTTTTAACAATGCGGGTGTGGCTTTGGGCACGACCGTTGAAGGCGCAAGCTACGAAGAGCTGGAGTGGATTGTCAATATTAACTTCTGGGGTGTGGTTTATGGCACCAAAGAATTTTTACCGTATATCAAGCAAAGTGGTGAAGGTCATATCATCAATATTTCCAGCTTGTTTGGTCTAACTGCACAGCCAACACAGTCGGCATATAATGCCACTAAATTTGCAGTACGTGGCTTTACCGAATCTTTACGCCAAGAATTGGATATTGAAAACTGTGGCGTGAGTGCGCTATGTGTACATCCGGGCGGGATTCGTACCAATATTGCCAATGCCGCAAAAATGAATGACAGCTTGAAAAGTTTAGGCATGAACCCACAAAAATCGGCACAGTCGTTTAATAAATTCTTGCGTTGTCCACCTGAAGAAGCGGCTCGTCAAATCATTGCAGCAGTACAAAAAGATAAGCGCCGTTTATTGATTGGTAATGATGCAAAAGCGATTGATTTAATTCAACGTTTGCTACCGACGGGTTATCAAAAATTAACTGCCATGGCGACTAAATTTGGTCAATAAGCGGTAATTAAAATCAATTGAAAAGAGCCCACGTCAGTGGGTTTTTTTATGCTCTAGTAATATCAGAAGCGCAATTTGATCCAAATAAAAGAACGATACGCGGTAGTGTCATCCGCAATTGTTTGAGACAAGAAGACTTTTAATCAAAAATGTTTTTGCGATCCTTTGAATCATTTGATGGTATTGAACGAGTTTTGTCGGTGAGGTGTATTGCACCGCAAGATGGTTTCCTTGCGAAGCACGCTTCTCATTTTGTCGAATGAGAAACAACGTTTCGTAAGAGTACCTCCAGCCGAAGGCTAATCCCGTTATTCAATCCCTAGATGTAAGACTCCATCGAATAGATTTAAAAATCATTTTAAAAATCCGAAATTACTTTTACAGGCGTAACATCAGTTATTAAAAGCCCAAAGCGTATTTCTTATTTCATAAAATAAGATATAAAAATGGAAATAACTGATGATTTGAAATAAGCAACTGTTGAATAACCAACATTTTTTTGGCGTTAAAACCAACAGAATTTATCAGATTTAAATAATAAAATTTTAAAAAATAAATACTTAAAATGTTGGCACAGTTGTTGCCATATTAGAGTGAACAAAACTCACCACTGTATGGAACATTTATGAGTACTTTTACGCATCGATATCTTTCTGCTTTTCGTGTCCTACAACAGGCATGTTGTTGTGCTATGACACTCGCGATGATGCGCGCTTAAATTCTAAAAGCTGTCTTCGAGTTTCGGTCGTGCATAAGTTGAATAAAACCTACGACCACTCAGATTAATTTTTAAAAAACCCACGCAGTACATTCACTTCATGCACCTTGCATGGGGTTGGGGGATTTTGCGCTTTGGGAAAAATGTTAGTGAAACCAAATCATGAAAAAAACCACATTAACCGTTGCGGTCGGACTGATTTTATCCGCAACCAGTCAGCTGAGTTTTGCATCCGATGAAGCACTTCAGCAAGAACTGAGCAGCTTAAAACAACAAATTGAGAGTTTGCAAAAACGCTTAAATGCCGTGGAATCTGGTGCGACGAAAAGCCAAGTCGTCGAAACGGCCGCGGTGACGACAGACGATACGAGCAACGCCGCTGATGTTGAAGGTGAAACGCAGGTTGCAGAAGTAACCACAGCAACATCCGAAGATATCGACGGCTTACGTGCAGATATTGAAAACTATAAGTACGATCAGTCACGTCAATATGAACGTCAAACCACCAAATCGACCCGTGACACAACCCTGTATGGCACGGTTCAACTACGTGCCAGTGCGCTCGATGAAACGGGTGTGTTGGGTGCAACCAAATCGACATTTGATATTGGGACTGCGCTAATTGGTGTGCGCGGGAATTTATTCCGGGATTATAACGAAGGCAAAAACCTCGATTATCAATTGTCCTTTGGTTATGGCAAACGCAATGATGGCACCAATAACAGTAACTTTAACTTACTAGATGCCTTTGTTCGCTATAACGCTTTTGCCACCAATGCGGGCCCTGAAACTGCCAAACTCAACTTTACGCTCGGTCAGCAGTTATTGCCCTTTGGTCTAGATGTGCAGTCTCCTGAAGATTTGCGTCCGACCATTAGTACCGCTGCAGCTTCGACCTTTTTAGGACTGTTTAACCGTCAAAATGGCTTTATCGTCCGTGGTGATGCCAAACCTTTTGTCGACTTTGCATCGAACTACCGTGCGCCGCTATTTGAGTATGCCTTAGGGGTAACCAATGGGAATGCCAGTAATAAGGCGGATGACAACAACGGCAAAGATTATATCGGTCGTGTGGCTTTTACCTTGCCAGTGGACTACGCCAGCATTTTCCGTGAGTTAAAGTTTGGGGCCTCTTATATCAAAGGCGAATCGAAAATTTCAGCCGGCGGAATCAGTGATGATGCTGCAAAACGTGATCGTTTGGGTTTCGATATTTATTATAACCACGCTCCATTTGGTGTGACCTATGAATATCTGCAAGGCAAGACCGATTATGTCGACACTGTAGCCCAAGACATCAAAGAAGCCAAAGCGGAAGGGCATACTTTTACCGCTTTCTACACCTTGGGCGATCAGTTCTATAACAGTATTAAATCCAATGCCAAATTTGATGATTTCTGGCCAAAGTCAGTCCAAGGCTATTACCGTTTTGACCGCTATAACCCGAATAAAAACAACGCAAGCTATCTCGACACCGCGAGCGGTCGTATTGGTGAATATGACATTCACTCTTTGGGCTTAAATCTGTTTTTTGCGCAAACCACAAAATTCCAATTACAGCTGAATCACTACCTGTTTGATGTCGAAACGGCAAATCAAAAAGACACCAATGAGCTGCAAGCTCAGGTTCAGTACACCTTTTAATTCAAATATTTAAACCATTAAGGAACATTTAAAATGAAAATTATCTCTAAAAAAATCGCAGCCACATTCTTGGCACTTTCAGCACTTGGTTTAAGCGTTCAATTGCATGCTACCAATCCCAAAGAAATTCGTATTTCTGTATCAGCCGCGGGTGAGGGGGGCAAACCCAAAGTGGGCGGTAGTTTTGTAGCTACAGCACATTTACGAGGTGTGCTCGAACAAGAATTTAAAAAAGATGGCATTAAGGTGAATTGGCTGTTCTTCCCCGGAGCAGGCCCTGCAACCAATGAAGCTTTAGCCAATGGCAAAGTGGACTTTGCATTGCATGGTGATTTGCCCTCATTGGTTGGACGTTCAACGGGATTAAAAACCAAAGTCTTGTTTTCAACAGGGCGTTTTGGCCCAACTTATGTGGTGGTGCCTGCCGGCTCTAATGCCAAATCCTTTGCAGATCTAAAAGGCAAAAAATTCTCCGTCTTTAAAGGCACCAATGGTCAGATCGTCTTTAACCGTGTGTTAGCAAAATACAATTTAACTGAGCGCGATTTACGAGTGATTTCGCAAGATGCCTATTCGGCGCGTACGGCCTTAGCGACAGGTGATATTGATGCCACGATTACTTCACCATTTAGTTTGCAAGCGCGTGGTGTGGCGAAAACATTACTAGAAATTAAAGATCCCAAAGTTGCACCGATTGCGCACTTTTGGGTGACAGAAAGTTTTGAAAAACAATATCCAGAGGTGGTGCAACGTGTCGTGACGACACTGATTAAACAAGCGCAGTGGAGTTCTCAAGAAGCTAATCGTAGTGCGCAATATAAACTTTGGGCACAAAGTGGCATTCCGTTGGTGGATTATCAAAAAACATGGGATGGTTGGAATTTAAAAGACCGCACTACACCGCTACTAGACGAGTTTCATCGTTCACAAATTGATAGTGCTTTAAAAATTGCCAAAGACGCACGCTTAATCCGTCGTGATGTGGATACCAAAACGTGGTATGAACCGAAGTATCTAAATAATGCCTTGAAAGAGCTGAAGTTAGAGGGTTACTGGCGCCAATTTAATGCTCAAGGTCAACCGAAGTAAGTCGCAGCCATGAGTCGTCCGATTGAAAGCAATGTAATTGCCAGTCCATTAACCACCAAATTTATGAGCAGTTTTGTGCTGCTCACGATTTTGGCTGGACTGGGTGTGGGTGTCGCACGGGTATTAATTTCCTTGTATGCCGTGCATTTAGAAGCCACCGAATTGCAATTGGGGCTAATTTCTGCAGCGCAAAATTTTGGCATTTTGATCATGGCATTGCCGATTGGTGTGTTGGTACAGCGCTTTGGGTCTTTGAAAATATTCTGCATCGGCAGTGTGTTGGGCGCCGTGGTGTATAGCTTAACGCCACTCAAAGCCGGTGCATGGTATCTCTTTGCAGTCACAGCCTTAGTAAGTTTTGTCTTACCCATGCGTTTTGTTTCGATCAATACCGTTTTTTTGAGCAACTTAAAACGTTTAGGTCCAGCCCGTGCGGGTTGGTTTCGCGGTTCGCACATGATGGGATATTTCCTGATTGCGCCTGCATTGAGCGTGTTGTTGATCGAGCATTTCGGCTATGGCGGAAGTTTTTATGTGGTGTCTTTGCTTTTTTTAGGCACCTTGCTGTTGGCTCCGTGGTGCTTTCAACGTAGCACTCCACAAGCGACGAATTGCCCGCATTTTCAATGGCGGGATATTGTGGCGCCTTTGGCACTGATCAAAACCCATGCCTCATTACGGATTGTTTGCATATTGGAATTTTTGAGCAGCGTGGCAAATAACTACTTTGGCTTTTTCATTGTGGTGATTGCTATCCAAAGTTTTGCACTTTCAGAGCCAATGGCGGTGATGCTGCTGACCGTACAAGGCATCGTCTTTGTGGGATCGCTATTTAGCATGGGCGGTTTGGCTGAGCTGATGGGTTATCAAAAGTTTTATTTGATTGGCCTAAGCCTGATGGCAACGGCATTACTGATTTTAGCCTTAACCAAAATCACGCTGTTGATGTGGCCTGCTTCGGTCATGTTTGGACTTGGACTCGGTATGTTGCATATCGCCAATTTTATGTCTTTCGCCCGAGTGGGTGAGCAAACCGCGATGGCTAAGATTTCTCCAATTTTAGCCCTCGTCGGACCTTCGGGTGGACTGTGGGGTGGCTTGATAGGCGCCGTATTTGGTGCACAGGTTGGACTACAAAATTTATTTTTACCGATCGGGCTGGTGTTTATTGGTCTGATTATTTTGATCAGCAAAGATCAGGAATTTATTCAATTTTTAAAACCTGATGTCTCAGAACAGAGCGTAAAAGGACAAGAATTATGAGCCTTACGGATGTATCTGCACATTCGGTTCCCTTGCAAAGTGACCGAAGTGCGTTGGATTTTTTTAAGACCTATTTAAAACTAACTTTGCAAGTGGCGTGTGGACTCCTGATGCCAGTTTTGTTGTTCGGTCTATGGTATGTGGCAACACTTAAACAGTGGTTGCCTGAGCAGATTTTACCTGCACCGAGTCTGGTGTGGCAAAGCACAGTCGAATTATGGCAAAGCGGTGAATTGAGTTTTCATTTTGCCATCAGTGCCAAACGTATTTTATGGAGTGTCTTGCTTGGTGCCAGTGTCGGGATTTTGCTTGGTACTGTGTTGGGATTAGCAAAGCGTAGTCGGGACTTTATTTTTCCGACGGTGAATCTTGTTGCGCAATTTCCGATTGTTGGCTGGATTCCATTATTGATGATTTTCTTAGGCATCGATGAGGCTTTGAAGATTGCCGCTATTTCATTGGCTGTGTTACCACCGCTGTTGATTGCAACCTATAAGGGCATTACTCATGTGCCGAATAGTTTGATGGAAGTGGCAGAGGTTTACCAATACAGCAATTGGCAGAAACTCAAAGAAGTGATTTTCCCAGCTGCACTACCCAGTGTGATCAGTGGTTTACGTCAAGGCATTATGCAGGCGTGGTTGGCATTGGTTTTTGTCGAGTTATTAGCAAGTAGTGAAGGAATTGGTTATCTCATGGTGTGGGGACGTCAGCTAATGCAGATGGACTTGATCTTCATGGCGATCATTCTGATTGGTATTACGGGCTATGTCTTAGATACCTTGCTGGCTTGGTTAGAAAAAACTGCGCGCTTTCACGCAACCCGAGTAGGAGGGAACTCATGAGCATTCTTTCATTACACGGGGCAGCGCGCCAAGTCTTAGTTAAAGCAGCAAAAGCACTCGTTCTACCTGTGGCATTTATCGCACTGTGGGCAGTAGCCTCACAGCAAAATTGGGTTGATCCAAAGTTGATTCCTAGTCCATGGCTCGTGCTGCAAAAAGCAGTAACCGTGCTCCAACAACCGAGCTTTTTGACAGGCTTTGGCGAAAGTTTGGCGCGAAATTTTATCGGCTATGGCATAGGTGCGATAGCGGGTGTGTTATTTGGCATCTTAATCGCGAGTTCACGCCTTTCGAATTGGTTATTTGCACCGAGCTTTCATGTATTGCGTCAAATTTCGCTGTTTGCATGGTTGCCACTAATTTCGACCTTTTTAGGTGAGGGACATGGCGCCAAAGTGCTGTTTATTACCTTATCGGTGTTTTATCCCGTGGCGCTACACACCTTTGAAGGTGTGAGCAGTATTTCGCATAAATATCGTGAAGTGGCCGAAGTCTACCAATTTCCCAAGACATACGCGTTTCGTAAATTGATATTACCCGGTGCTTCGGCGCAGATTTTTGTCGGTTTACAACTTGGGCTGATTTTCGCATGGCTTGCCACCATCGGCTCTGAATTTTTATTGGCGAACTATGGCAATGGTCTGGGCAATATCGTGATTCAAGGGCGTCAGGCTTTTGATGTCGAACTGATTATTTTTGGCATGTTGCTGATAGGAATTGTGGGCGTGTTGCTCAATACGGTACTGACTTGGGTTGAGCGTAAAGTTTTAGCTTGGCAGCAGGTTGGATAGGAGAACATAACAATGAAAAAAATGACAATCCATAACATTCCTCAACTCTGGCGCAATATGTTCCTTGCAGCATTGGTCGGTGGCACAGCCTTGGTGGGTTGCAGCACGCAGCGAGTGCATGAACCTCAGCAAGTGGCTTTAAAAGAACTACGCTATCAAAGCTATCCGGGACTGGTGTCCTTACCTGAATTGGCACAAGACTTGGGCTATTTAGGCGACGTTAAACTCAGTTATGTTGGCACGGTACAAGGTGGGCCACAAGATTTACTCACTTTGGTGGCCGGTGATGTTGATTTTGCTGGCGCCTTTAATGGTGCTGTGGTGAAGGTCATCGCTGCGGGTCTAGATGTCGTTCCCGTAGTGGCTTCTTATGGCAGTGATGCTGAACAAAACGTGGGTTTTTATGTGCTAGAAAATAGTCCTATTCGTAGCCCACGAGACTTTATTGGCAAGAAAGTCGCAGTGAATGCCTACGGGGCGCATTATGACTTTGTGGTGAAAGATTATTTGGCTCGCCATGGATTAACCGATGATGAAATCCGTCAAGTTGAGCTGATTATGTTGCCACCGGTGAGCTCAGAACAAGCCTTAAGGAATGGGCAAATTGATATTGCAGTGTTCTCTGGCATTTTGGAAAAACGTGCCTTAAAAAATGGTGGTGTACGCAGCATCTTTAAAGATATTGATTTATACGGCCCCTTTACCGCAGGGAGTTTTTCGATGCGAGGAGAGTTTATTCAAGAACATCCCGAGTTGGCTCGTACTTTTGTCAGTGGCGTAGCTAAAGCACAGGAATGGTTACACAACACGCCGAAAGAGCAAATCATTGCTCGTATGGAAAGTATTATCGAAAAACGCCAACGCAATGAAAATACAGCACTGATTCCATATTACACAGGTACAGGTGTTCACGAAGTCGGTGGCGTGCAAAAAGATCAGGATTTTGCCCCATGGGTGAGTGCCTTAGAAAAAGAACACAAATTAAAACCGAATCAAATTGAGGTCAGTCGCATCTATAGCAATGAATTTAATCCCTATGCGAAAGACCAAAAATCAAAAGGAACATAACAATGACCAGTGCATTACATTTAGATCACGTGCGTAAGGTTTTTCCTGCACAGAACCATGTAGGCAGTAAAAACTATAAGCCTGAATTTGTTGCTGTAGAAAATGTCACTTTGGATATTCAGCCGGGTGAATTTGTTTCAATCGTGGGGCCAAGTGGCTGTGGAAAATCTACATTATTAGACTTAATTGCGGGTTTAACCAAACCGTCTACAGGGCAGATTTTACTGAGCGGTAAGCAGATTACTCAACCGGGTTTAGACCGTGGCATTGTGTTTCAGCAATATGCGCTCTATCCATGGTTAACCGCACTGGAAAATATCGAATTTGGTCTAGAAGCCAAAGGCGTAGCAAAAAAAGAACGCCGTGAAAAAGCCGAATACTATTTGCAGCTTGTGGGTCTCAGTGGCTTTGAAAATCATTATCCAAATGAACTCTCGGGCGGGATGAAGCAGCGGGTTGCGATTGCTAGAAGTTTGGCTTATGAACCAGAAATTTTATTAATGGATGAGCCCTTTGCTGCCCTAGATGCGCAAACCCGAGAAACCTTACAAGCCGAGCTGATCAATATCTGGAAAAGCTCGAAAAAAACCATTGTTTTTATTACTCACAGTATTGATGAAGCAATTTATCTGAGTCAGCGCGTGGCGATTATGACCTCAAGACCGGGGCGAATTAAGGAAGTGATTGAAATTCCGCAAAGCCTGCGCAGCTCCAGTGAAGATGTCCGTTCATTGCCTGAATATGGCCGAATTCGCCATAAAATTTGGTCATTGCTCAGTGAAGAAGTGATTAAAGCGCAAGCCCTCGAAAAACATAAACAGCTTGCACATAACTAAAATATTCAGAGGATTTATTTATGTCATCGACTAAACAAGCCATCAGTTATACGCAATCGTATAACGACATTAAACCCAGACTACAATTCACTTGGTTAAACACGGTCTTTAAACGCACCATTGCCATTGTAACTTTTTTCTTTCTGTGGGAGATTCTGCCGCGGAGTGGTGTGGTCAATCCGGCTTTTTTACCGCCGTTATCTGTGGTATTGGAAACTACATGGCAGCTATATCAAAGCGGTCAATTAGGCATCCATTTCTTGGCCAGTATAAAGCGTTCCATTATTGGTTTCATTTTGGCCCTAGCGATCGCCATTCCTCTAGGTCTCATCATTGGTTGGTACAAGCTCGTGGCTGAAACCTTAAATCCATTGTTAGAATTGTTTCGAAATACCACAGCATTGGCGTTAATGCCGCTGTTTATCTTATTTTTAGGCATTGGTGAAACCTCAAAAATCAGTCTGTTGGTCTACGCGTGCACATGGCCGATTTTATTGAACACTATTACAGGCGTACAAACGGTCGATCCTTTACTGATTAAATCGGCACGAACCATGGGCCTAAAACCCTATCAATTGTTCCGAAAAGTGATTCTGCCTGCGTCGGTTCCGACGATTTTTGTCGGTATCCGTCTAGCAGGGGCAATTTCTATTTTGGCCTTAGTTGCAGTAGAAATGTTTGGTGCCAAAGCAGGTCTAGGATATCTGATTATTTATTCGCAATTTAGCTTTGAAATTCCACAAATGTTTGTAGGCATATTAGTCATTACCCTCGTAGGCTTATCCTTTAACTATTTCTTGATTGGACTAGAAAAATACTTTACAGCGTGGAAACGAAACCCCGTGGAATAATCTAGACAAAATGGAAAAATAAATAAAAACCTCGGGATATACCGAGGTTTTTTATTACTGATTTTTTATACTTAAAATAATGCAATGAATAAAGAATAATGTAGATGAATATTTATGTATCAGTTTTTGGGATTATTATTTTAATGTGGAGTAAATAAAAATATGACTTATTTATAATAAGCCATATTTAATTAGGCGAGTGCGAATCACGTTCCTTGTCACTCCTAGCAAACGAGCCGTATGCACTTGATTGTATTGACAGTGCTGATACGCACTTCGGATAAATTTTTCTTCAATCAGCTCATTAATATTGTCATGCTTAAGTTGATTTGCGGCTTGAAAAATTTGTAAAAAGGTCTGCTCAAGTAACTGTCCAGCATCTTGAATATCTTTGATGTTGGCTACAGCAGAGGTGGCATTTTGTAAGTTAAAAGGTTCTGCACGCGAAAACGACGATGCACTTTGAATACTCGAAAAACTAATATCTTCTGGTTCAATCACACCTTTTTCACTGACTAAAATCGCATGTTGAATGGTATTTTCTAATTCGCGAATATTTCCCGGCCAGCTATGTAAATGGAGTTTCTTGAGCGCCAATGGGCTGAGGCGTAATGGTGTGTCATGTGGGTTGGTTTGATAGACCTGAATGAAGTGTTTAACCAAAGGCAAAATGTCACCACGACGCTCTGAGAGACGTGGAATGCGTAGCAACGCCACATGTAAGCGGTAGAATAAATCTTCCCTGAAACGCCCGTCCTGTACGGCATGCTCTAAATCGACATTGGTTGCGGCTATGATTCGGACATTAATTGGAATGGATTTGAGTGAGCCGACTCGAACGATCTCTCTTTCTTGTAAAACACGGAGTAATTTGACTTGCATAGGCAAGGACAGGTCACCAATTTCATCTAAAAATAAGGTGCCATTATGGGCTGCTTCAAACCAACCGACACGGCTATTAATTGCCCCTGTAAAGGCTCCTTTTTCATGTCCAAATAATTCGCTTTCGACTAATGATTCGGTAAAGGCACCACAGTTCACTGCGATAAATGGACCTTTGGCACGATGGCTTAATTGGTGGATTTGGCGTGCAACTAACTCTTTTCCTGTGCCTGTATCACCAATGATGAGTGCATTGGCCTCACTTGGTGCAATTTGTTCAATTCGAGACAACAACGCTTGCGATAACGGATCTGCAAAGACCGTTGCTGTTGCCCGTTTATGTTTCAGTGCAGAGGGCACTGCAGGGTGGGTCAAAATAGACATATCGTTTCTTATAGTTGTTGAAAATGCAGATCATGATGAAAGATTTAAAAATAAAAGATAAATAATAATTCGATATTTAAATATCAGTTTCACCGATAAATTCATGCGTGGATTATTTATCTGATTTTAAGATAAATAAAATCGGGATAACTAAAGGATAAATCAAGATATAGCAAGTGATTGAACTGTTTTATAGTAAAGCTCTCTAAATAACAAAAGGCATAATTAAAATGGCGATTACTTCAGTAAATGTGCGAAACCAATTCAAAGGCGTGATTAATGAAATCGTAGAAGGTCCTGTGGTTTCAGAAATTGATGTGGAAACCAAAGCGGGCTTTTTTACGTCCGTGATCACGACGCGTTCGGTGAAGGATTTAGATTTAAAAGTAGGTTCAGAGGTGGTGGTGTTAATTAAATCGACGGAAGTGTCACTGGCTAAACTCTAAGGTTTAGTCCAGCAAAGTTTGTCAGCACAAATAGAGAATAATGATATGAGCGTAGAACAAGCTGGTTCGGTTTCTATTCAGCAGCTAACGAAACATTATCCCACACAAAAGCAAGAAGACTTAACCGTACTTAAGGACATTAACCTGAATATTCAGCCGGGTGAGTTCATTAGTATTGTGGGAAGTAGTGGCTGCGGAAAATCCACATTATTACGGTTGTTGGTTGGTCTAGAGCGTCAGTTTCAGGGCCAGATTTTGGTTGATGGTCAGCCTATACAGGGCACGAGTTTGGAACGTGGTATCGTTTTTCAAGATCATCGCCTGTTTCCATGGTTGACGGTACGGGAAAATGTACGGATTGCATTGCATAAAAGCCAGTTTAGCCGTGCAGAAGAAGATGTATTGATTGATGAACATTTAGAGTTGGTCAAATTAACCCAATTTAAAGATGCTTATCCTTCGCAGTTGTCTGGTGGGATGAATCAACGTGTGGCGATTGCCCGGAGTTTGGTGAATCGACCACAGATTCTACTGCTTGATGAACCCTTTGGCGCACTCGATGCATTGACGCGGCAAAATTTACAGGATGAATTACAGCGAATATGGCAAAGTGAAAAAATCACCATGATTATTGTCACCCATGATGTCGAAGAAGCGGTATTTTTGGGTGATCGGGTAGTGGTCATGCAGCCACATCCGGGACGAATTAAACGTATTGTAGATATTCATTTAGCCCATCCGCGTAAACGCGAAGATGTCCGTCTGACCAATATTAAAAATGACATTTTGACTGACTTTAGTGATCCAGTAAAAGATCAGTTGCTTGAACCTTTATCTCATCGATTTGCCGATTATAAATTTGCATGGTAAGTCTGAATTGACCATCACCTAGACAATGTAAAAGCCCTGAATTCAGGGCTTTTTTTAGGCTTATCAAATATAGGTCAGTATGATCATCGCTTAAGTTGGATTAATATCAGTCCATAAAAATGCCCCAGTTGGGGCATTTGTTTTTCAGTTTTATTAAACGTTGGTTTATGAGGCTTGGGAGATATGTCTTTTTTCTAAAACATATTGGTTTTCAGGTCGTTTTAAACCTAAGTTTTCTCGTAAGGTCTTGCCTTCATAAGCCGTTCGGAATAGACCGCGACGTTGCAGTTCAGGAACGATGAGATCGACAAAATCATTTAACCCCGCAGGTGTTGTTGGCGGTAGGACATTAAAACCATCGGCAGCGTCATTCTCAAACCATTCTTGCAGTTGATCTACGACTTGTTCAGGCGTGCCAATCAAGGTCCAATGTCCACGGGCTGAAGCGATATATTGATAGAGCTGACGAATACTAAAATTGTGCTTACGGGCAATATCAATCATCATTTGCTGACGACTGGAGAAATTAATGTCTGCATCTTCTATTTTCGGGAAAGGGGCATCTAGATCAAATTTGGCCAGATTAATGCCACCTGCCAAAGCAGACAATAAACTTAAACCCACTTCTGGGTGAATTAAACTATTTAAAAAGTCATATTTTTCTTGGGCTTCTTGCGCTGTCTTGGCAACAAAAATCGAAACCCCCGGCATAATTTTGAGATCATCTGCATGGCGTCCATATTTCACTAAGCGGTTTTTGACATCACGATAAAAGGCTTGCGCATCTGCTAAATTCTGCTGTGCTGTAAAGATCACTTCGGCATATTTACCGGCTAGTTCACGACCATCTTCAGATTGCCCTGCTTGAACAATCACCGGATAGCCTTGCGGTGGGCGAGAGACGTTGAGAGCCCCCAGTACCTGATAGTATTGGCCCTGATGATTGGGCTGATGTTGTTTGCGGGCATCAAAAAATTGCCCAGTTTCTTTGTTGTAATGGAAGGTATCATCCTCCCAAGAGTCCCAAAGTTTTTGAGTGACTTCAATAAATTCATCGGCACGTTCGTAACGCTCTTTGGGTTCAGGGTGCTGCTGAATGTTAAAATTTTTTGCGGCATCGGCAGAGGCTGTCGTTACCACATTCCATGCAGCACGACCTTTAGAAATATGATCTAAAGAAGCAAATTTACGCGCCAAAATATAAGGGTCTTCATAAGTCGTAGATGCTGTGGCAATAAAGCCAATATTTTGCGTCACAGCAGACAAGGCTGCAAACAATGTGACGGGTTCAAAGCCGACGCCTTTATCGCCCAAACCTTTTTCACCTTCGACAGCAGAACTCCAACGGACAGACAGACCATCGGCAAGAAAGTAGGCATCGAATAGACCACGTTCTGCGGTTTTTGCCAGTTCAATTGCATAATCAATATTGAGATGATCTTGTGGGCGAGATTCTGGGTGGCGCCAACCCGCGACATGCTGTGAGGTGGTTGGAATAAAAGCCCCAAGCTTTATTTGACGTTTAGACATAAAAAATTTCTCATCCCAATTATTCTTAAAAGATAAAAGGGATAAGAACAAAATCTATGCCAAACCGTAATTATTTGAAAATATGCAATTTTTAATTTTAATTGGTTCTAGGTGTAGATAAATCAACAGGATATAAAACCAAATGTTGAAAAATAAACAGCAGTTTAACGGCAAACTTTATGCATGGATCAGTACAAGATTTTCCATATGTAAACTTAAAGCGTGTATTGGCATTGAACGCTATTAGCAAACTTTATAGCAATACTTTGATGGCTTTTCGTCTCCATACCAGTTGGTAATACAGCCCTTGTAAAATACATAAGCTGACAAAAGCCAAAGCATAGGCATACCAAATGCCTTTTAAGCCCCACCATTCACTGAATAGGTAGGCACACGGCACTTCAATGCAAATAATCGCCATAATATTAATAATCATCGGCACGGTCACCGTTCCGCTAGCCCGCATAATGGAAGCAAAAATAGCACTGGCACCAAAAAATAAAATCGACCAAAGCACAATGAACAGCAATTCTTGACCGAGAACCACAACTTCAGGATCTGTAATAAACAGCGCCATTAAATGTTTAGAGAATAAATAGCCCAATGCCACCAAGATACCAGTAATTATGAAATTCATCCCGATGGCCGTACGTTTCACGCGATTAATTAATTCAGATTGACCCGAACCGATGGCTTGCGCGGCAAAAATAGAAGCTGCAATCGCGATAGACAAGGCAGGGAATTGGATATAATTCAAAACCTGATTGACCGCGCCATATGCAGCAGTGGCATCAGCACCATGGCGGTTAACTAAACCGACAATCACGAGACCGGCCACAGAGGTCGTGACCATCTGTATACCCGTAGGAATGCCTAGTTTTAAGATAATTTTGCTGAGATCATGTTGATGGCGAATATGACGGAGTAACGCGAAGTCAAGTTTGAGCGGATGATCTTTCTTTTTTAAGTAGAAATATAAAAATACCAAGGCAATTAAAAAGCCGATATGACTGGCAATGGCAGGGGCAATAATGCCTAAACTTGGAAATCCAAATTTTCCGGCAATCAGCACGGGTGTAATGATCAGCCCTGAACCAATGGTCATACCTGACGCAATCAGCGGTGTTGTACTGTCACCGACCCCACGCAAAATCGAGGTGTAAATAATATAAATAAAGAGTAGTGGACTACCCGCAAGCATCCATTGCACATAAGGCAAAGATAAATGCATCACGTCAGGGGCTGTGCCTAAGGCCAATAAAATGGGCTTGGCAAATATCACCCCTAAAAAGGCAATAATGCTGCCACCAATCAAGGTCATAAAAAGGGTGGAACCCACCACAGTACGGACTTTTTCAAGATTCTGCGCGCCCCAAGCTTGCCCCACCAACACGGTTGCACCTGCCGAGAGCCCGATCACAAAAGCCATTAAACAGAACAAGATCGGGAAAAATACCGCAACCGCTGCAATGGCATGCACCCCAAGCATCTGACCGACAAAAACGGTGTTAATGGTCCCAGATAAATTCTGCAAAATATTGGTGGCGATCAAAGGCACCAGAAAAACTAAAAACGTTTTCCATAAATTTTGCTGAGTAACGAGGGACTGTTGTTTTGACATGCTCAGGTCCTATACGCGGCTTTTTATGATTTTAAGTTACTGATAACACTATCATGTTGGCATTCAAAAAAGCCTTAGTTTTTGAGTAACCAAGGCTTCATTATTTCTACATGTCTGTTTTAAAAAACGTTTGGGCAGATACGGCTTTAAACCGCGGAGAGAATCTCTGCAGCTCGATCTAAGGTGGCATCTTGTTTGGCAAAACAGAAACGTAATAATCGTAAATTTTCCGGCGGTTTTTGATAGAATACCGAGACAGGAATCGCCACGATTTTATGTTGTTCTGCCAACAACTGACACATTTCCACATCGCTTAAATCTGGGCGTATGGCACTGTAATCAAGGTTTTGGAAATAGGTACCTGCCGATGGAATCAACTCAAATCTAGAGTGGCTTAAGCCCGCATTGAACCGGTCACGCTTGGCTTGGTAAAAATCGGCCAATTCAGCAATGTGCTCAGGATGTTCTGCCATAAAGTTAGCCAATGCCATTTGTACGGGCGTAACTCCACAGAAATTGGCAAATTGAAAGATTTGGCGAAACACTTGCATCAAGGCTGGCGCTGCAATGCAATAACCAGTTTTCCACCCTGTAACGTGAAAAGTTTTACCAAATGAACCCACGACAAAACTACGTTCACGCAGCTCAGGAAATGACAAAGCAGATAGATGCTGACGACCATCAAAAATTAAATGCTCATAGACCTCATCCGACAGCACAATAATATTTTTATCTCGAATCAGTTCGATCAAGTTGAGCCAGTCCTCACGCCCCCAAACAGCACCTGTTGGATTATGCGGTGTATTGACAATAATCATTCGGGTTTTATCGTTAATCGCAGCGGCAACACGATTCCAATCCACAGTAAAATGGGGCGTCTCTAAGGCAATGTGAATGGGATGAGCCCCAACCAATTTTACACTGGGCGCATAACTGTCATAGCTCGGATCAAAAATAATCACTTCATCATCCGCATGAACCACGGCTTGAATGGCACTAAAAATACCAATGGTTGCACCCGGGGTAATGGTGACTTCGGTGTGAGGGTCAATATTTAATTGGTCTCGATGGGCAAACAGTTGGACCAATTGTTCACGCAAATGTATCAGTCCATCGCCGGGTGCATATTGGTTAAAACCCTGTTGAGTCGCATCACTTAGCGCATTTAACAGCGCTGGAGGTGCAGGAAAATCAGGAAAACCTTGAGATAAATTCAGTGCATTTAGACGCTGCGCCATTGCGCTCATGACGCTAAAAATAGTCACACCTTGTGCAGGCAGTTTGGATTCAATTGTGATCATGGAGCTTAAAATTTTTAATAGGTTGCATTTTGAGTGTAGCAGCATCTCAGCGACTGCGAAAAGTTAGATCCGTAAAATTGATCCTGCATAGATGATCCTATTCACTTGAATCCTAAAGTGTTGCAAAAGCCAAAAAGAAGAATTCAACAAATTATTTGCAAAATGGGGTAGACGAAAAAATAATCATTTCCTAAAATGCCGTCATTAAAAAAAATTAAATACATAATAACAATGCTTAAAAATATTCACGCCATGGTGGAAAACTTTGGCTTTAGCGTACAGAAACGTGCGCTACACATTCATTTTTCAAATGAATCATTAAACACAGAAGTTTTTATTCAACGGATTGAAGGTCAACACCGTATCAATCAAGGCTTTCGTGCGGAAATTATTTGTCTCTCGACCAATGCTCATCTTGCTTTAAAGCAGTTTATCGGTGGCCGAGTGGCTGTCGATCAAGTGACAGATTTGGGACAACTCAGTCGCCTGACTGGGGTGATTACCGGGGTAAGCCAAGGTCAAAGTGATGGTGCATTGACGGTTTATAAGCTGGTGATTGAGGATGCCACAGCACTCTGGCATAAGCGTCGTAACAGCCGTGTCTTTATGAATAAATCGGTTGGGGAGATGACCGAGATTATTTTTAGTGAATGGCAGAAAAAAAGTGCGTTGTTTGCTGCCAGTTTAAGTCTGAACTTAGAGGGGTTGGCACGTACTTATGATGTGCGTCCATTCACCATGCAGGCGAATGAAAGTGATTATGCATTTTTAACTCGCCTTTGGCGCAGTGAAGGGATCAATTGGTTAATTGATGAAGCTGAGTTATTTGTCGCATTATCGGCTGCACCGATGCAAGCACAGCAGCTGCGTTTAATTGATACGAATCAGGCTTATAGTGCTTTGGAACGGAAAAAGATTCGCTTTCATCGTAGTCATGCCACGGAACGCTTGGATACGATCACCAGTTTTGTGGCAGAACGTTTTTTACAATCGACCACCATTCAAACGCAGCGTTGGCAAGCTCAATATTTGGCACAAGACCAAAGTAATCCGCTCTTAAGCGCCCATGCACAGAGTGAGCAACAGCACAATGAAACCTTAAGTTTAGAGCAGGCTTGGACCGTAAGTTCGGCTTGGACAACTGACCTCAAAGGTGCAGATCAGGCGACCACTTCAAATACACAGCAATTGGATCAGTTGAATCGGCAACTCAATCAATATCAGGAATTACAAGCCAAATATTTTACCGCCAGCAGTAGCGTAAGGGATGCACAAGTTGGGTATTGGTTTGAATTAGAAAATCATCCTGAAATCGATCAACATCAAACGACAGATCGTGAATTTCTCATACTAGGCAAAGCATTTTATAACCAAAATAATTTACCCAAAGACATTTTGGTTCAATTAGAAAAGTTACTTGCTGCGAGCCGTTGGCTATCTTTAGGGGATGAACGGCAGGCCAACGAGCTGTATGTGGTCCGTCGGCAAATTTCTGTTGTTCCTGAATATGATCCTTTATTACACCGGCCACCTGCGTTTCCACAGCGGGCTAAAGTGGTCGGTCCAGAAGGTGAAAGTATTTATGTCGATGCTTGGGGGCGTATCAAAGTTCGGTTTACGTTCACCCGCAGTGATGACCACAGTCATGATGGTGGAGCAGGGAGTAATGATAATGACAGTGACTCAGCTTGGGTCGATGTACTGACCCCATGGGCGGGTGACGGTTATGGGGTACGTTTCCATCCTCGTATTGGCGAGATTGTGGTCATTGACTTTTTTGAGGGCGATGTGGATCGACCCTTTGTAGTAGGACGAATACATGAAGCTGAGCGATCTCAGACCATGTTTGACCTCAAAGGTCAGCTTCCTGAAACCAAAAAACTCAGTGGTATTCGCTCGCAAGAAGTTGCGGGAGCAGGCTTTAACCAACTGCGCTTTGATGACACGACGGGGCAGATCAGTACCCAATTACAAAGTAGTCATGCGGCGACACAGCTGAATTTAGGTAATCTCAGCCATCCTAAAGAACAAGACAGTAGCCATGGCCGTGGTGAGGGGTTTGAGCTACGAACGGATGCTTGGGGGGCAATGCGTGCAGGTAAAGGTTTACTTATTAGTACCTATGCACAGGATAAAGCAGTTGCCGATCATCTTGCTGCTGCTGAAGCTCAGTCTCTTTTAAATCAAGGGCATCAGAGCATGAATATGCTGAGCGGCGTAGCCGTAAAGCAGCAGACCGATGCATTAAATGTGATTAATCGTTTGCCGAAGTTAATAAACTCTTTAGAAATCAAAAGTACTGCCGAAGCTGTTAAAGCGACTTTAAATTTGTTCAAGGAGGAGCTAAGTCGAGACCCATTGGCAGCGTTAAAAAACTGCAAAAGTTTTGTCAAAGAAATGGGCTCAATCGCACATGATGTCAAAAGTACAGTAAAAGAATTTAAATCATTTTTTAATGATGCCGAAGATGCCTTTGATAACTTAAAGTCTGTCATAGATCATATTGAAGAAAATGGTAAGGATGTGATTCAAGGGCGGGTTGCAAGTCTGAAAAGTAACCTCAAAGAAGATCCATTAAAAGCATTAAAAGATGTGGGTAAATTGATCGAAGACATCAAATTTAACCCTGATGATTTGTTGAATAATGGTGGTTTTGGTTTGCCACCAGCGATGACACCCATAAAAGCATTAGAAAAAGTACAAGGCTTTATGGAAGGCTATGCGCAAGGTTTAGAAAAATCCAATACAGCGGCAAAACAAGAACAAGGCAAATTATTCCGCCAAGCACTGATGTTACTTGCATCACCTAATGGTATTGCACTCACTACACCGGAAGATATTGTTTTACAAGCCTCACAGGATATTGCAGAAAGTGCACAAGGTTCGATTAATTTCAGTGCTCAAAAAAATATTGTGCATCATGCGCAAGATAAAATCAGTTTGTTTGCGGCTCAAAAGGGCCTGAGTGCGTATGCCGCAAAAGGGAAAGTTGAATTACAAGCCCAAGATGATGCTATTGAAGCAATTGCACGAAAGGTGATTAAGCTCATTTCAACGGAAGATAAAATTGAAATTACCAGTCCTAAAGAAATTGTGCTGACTGCAGGGGGCTCGCAACTGAAAATTAATGGCAGTGGAATATTTACAACAACAGGCGGCAAGTTTGAGAGTAAGGCCGGGCAGCATAGTTTTGTGGGAGGCGGAACTGCAATAACACCTAAAGTAAGTTTGCCAAAGCTAGAAGCAATTTATAGTAATCAGGTTGATTACACTTGGAATGAAAATTCCACAATAGAAAAAGAAATTATTATTTTAAATGAAAAGCAGAATGTCTTATTAAAAGCTAAAAAAGATTTATTAGATAATGAAAATAAAATAAGTTCTTTACGATTTTATACACCAAAAGCGGATGATTTTATTGCGTTAGGTTTCGATTCTTCATATGTTTCGCTGAAACAAAAACGATTAGATGGTGATAATAAAGATGAATTATTAGAAGAGGCTTTACTTGAGTTTGATGATAATAATGTATATACAAGTGAGGATTTTTAAATGGCTGAATTAAATACAATAATAGCAAAATTCTTTGATAGTTCTGGAAAGTATGTAATTAATTTAAATGTAAAATCTAAATACCTAGGATCATCGAAAGAAAATTTAAAAAAAACAGATGTTAATGGTCTTTTTATATTTCAAGCATCGCCGGATAGAATGATAGAGATATTGGCAAAACCTCCTAATCAGAAGGATTACACATCATTTAAATTAATTAATTCTTCAATAAGCTCATCAGAAAAGAATCCTATTATAATTAACTTACCTAAAACAATTGAAGAATATCAAAGAACAAGCAATGTAAGTCCTAGTAAAGGAATAGTTAGTACATTATTTAAAGTATTGGATAGTAATGGGAAAGCAATGGTTAATTTCCCCATTCAGTCAAGACCAAAAGGTAAGGGGAGTTCCCCAGATAAATACACCAATGACCAAGGTATTGTTGAGGTATTATCATCACCAAATAGAGATATTGAAGTTTTAGTACTTACTTCTAATGATCAATTTGAGCTTAAGTTTTCTGGAAATTCGGGGGCTGGAAAAGAACAACCTATATTAATTAAACTTAATGAGCCATATAATAATTTTAAAGGTTTCACCCTAATAAAGGTGTTAGATAAATCAGGTCAGCGTTATGCGGTTCAAGATGTTGATGTTGAAATGATTTTTGATAATGTTAACAAGAAAAATTTTAAAGTTAAAAACGGACAGTTGAAATTAACAAATTGGGTTGGTCAAAAAATTAAATTGACTATATTTAAACCCGATGGAAAACCTTTAGATTCAGTAGATTTTATGGTTAGAAGAGTAAAAGAAGAATTTATTGATTTACAATTAGATGTAGATGTTTTAAATGGAAAAACAGCCCAAAATGATCCAATTACGCCACAGCGGATAGAAGATACCTCTGCGGGAGAGATAATTTCATTAAGCTTTTTCAAAGAAGTTTATGGAACAAAAAAATTGTTTTGGCATAAAACAATGAATGGAAGACCAACTCAAAACTCGACTCCAGAACAATTTTTACCCGCTTTAAATAAGGGATTGTTGAAGTATAAAATGACAGATAAGCTTATATTATGTCATTTTCTTGCTCAAATTTATCATGAGTGTGATCATTTTAATACCTTGATTGAATATGCAAGTGGAAAGGATTATGACATTGGAAATTTTCCTCCAGAAGTATGTAATGCTCCTAAGAGTAGATCATGTAGAAGGCGTAAACAAATTTTAGCAGAAGGAAATACGACTCCAGGTGATGGACCCAAATATAAAGGTAAAGGTTTAATTCAATTAACGTGGAAAAGTGCATATCTTAAATATAAAAAATATTCAGGGATCGATGTGGTAAGTGATCCAGACTTATTATGCAATGATCTTTTTCATGCTGTGGAAAGTGCAGTATGGGCATTTAATGAGTTTAAAAATGCGGATAGTTTAGTTCGTAATGGTTATATTGATTTTACAAAAACATACTCAGATTCATATCATTTAGGTGTAGTAGAGCAGGTAAGCAAAAGGATTAATGGTGGTACAAATGGCCTTGCTGAAAGAAAAAGCTTATTTTTGAAAATATTAAGAGAGGTTGAAAAGCGAAATGGGTTCAAATAATTTTTTTATTTTTCTATTTATATTGGTTTATTCCACATTTGCATGTGCCGATAATAAGCTGGTTAAAGAAAATAATAATATTTTTTTTAAACAGGGCAATGCTAAAATTTTTCTATTTACTGATGAGAATTACTGTTTTGATAAAGATGCTTTTTCAATTGAAAATTTAACTAATGATAATAAAAGATATTTATTTGTAAATCACACTGATGATTGTAACTCTGGGGGTAAATATGAAATATTCGATATATCAGAAAATAAAGCAAAAAAATTCTATCTAAGCCCTCTATATGATCCAGAATTTGATATTAATGAATATAAAATTATTGAAAGGTTTAATGATGGAGCTGTTGGGTATACTCGAATATATGTTTTGAAAAATGGTAAATATCTCCTGTCAGAAGAATTGAAAACACTAGATAGTGATCTTAATTTAAGTAAGGTTTATTCAGGTGGGTTGTTTAAAATGTATTTAAAAAACAATTCAAATCAAGTAGTGAAAAATTTAGAAATAAGCGCAAATAAAGCATATTTTTTTAATAATGAATTAAAGAAAACAAAATCATATATTATTCGTGGTGATAAAGTAAAAATAGATGGCTTGATTGAGAATAATAACCTGATTTATATTAATGTTGAATTTAAGGGGTTGGGTAAAATAACAAAAGGCTATATAAAATTATCAGATGTTTTGTAATAATCTTTAACAATTTATTTGGGCTTCATTTATTCAATATAGAAATATTGTTAAGGACTTGGAAAATCCAACATTGTTAAATAAAGCCGACTCTCGTCGGCTTTATTTATTTAACCTTCTAAAACTTCTTCTAATAACTCTTCACTTGGTGCAAAGTAATACGCTCCGTCCATTGGCGTAACAAAGTGAAGTAAGCGGTCGTGAATGCCGTCACCGCTAGTACCGAACATGCGAACCAGCATGCTGTCGATAATGCTGAGGTCATTGGTATAAGCAATAAAGAACAAACCTTGGTCACCGCGGCCATCGCCATAAGGCAATGAATGACGCAAAATTGCTAGTTCTTCACCTTCGCCATTTTCAACAACGGTACGTGATACATGTGAGTTTTCAGGTTGTTCGTCTTCATCCAACTCAATCGACTCAAGTTTGGTACGCCCAATGACATGTTCCTGAGCATCTACCTTTAACTTTTTCCATTTATCTAAGTTATGTGCATAACGCTGTGCAAAGACAAAAGAACCATCAGCAAAAATACCCGCATCTTCTGCTAATAATGCTGTTTCAGCACGGTCATCTGGAAATTGAGGGTTTTCAGTACCATCAATAAAGCCGGTTAAATCACGGCCATCAAAATTGCGGAAGCACACACGTTCATCCAGTACGTCAACTTTATCTTGAATACCATCAAAGAATGCTTGGCTCAGCGCAAAGCAAATATCTGTACGCTGTGCTGCAATATGGATAAATACATCTGCTGGGGCTACAGGCATGTTAAATGAACCTTGAATTGGATCAAGTTGTTTAAAGCCTGCCGGGGATTGACTGTAAAGTTGTGCCCAAAGTTCTGGTCCAAAAGCCACAGCCGTTTTAATCTGTGCATTTGGATGTTGGGTAATCAGACGATCACGAGTATTAAGTAAGTCTTCAAGTTGTTCTTTTAATTCGCTAATCGTTAAATCTTTTAAACGTAAAACAATAAAACGAGCATGATCTGAGGGTAATGGCAAAATTACAGATTGAGCAGACATTCATGGCTCCTAAAAATTATAATTTCTGAGTGGCTGTGTGTATTGTGCCTTAAGCAGCGCTGAGAGTGTAGCCTTCATTTGGCCTTTTAGCGTGCATTATTGTCATGAAAATAGAGTAAATGTCATATAATACAGACCCATTTCAAACTTGAGCTAATGATGTCCTATCAAATCTGGATTGCATATATGTTGGCATGTTGGGTGATTAGTGTTTCCCCAGGTGCAGGTGCAATTTCGTCTATGTCGAGTGGTTTGAATTATGGGTTTAAGCATGGGTATTGGAATGCCATCGGCCTGCAATTGGCACTTTTGGTTCAGATAGTCATTGTTGCAGCTGGGGCAGGGTTCTTATTTGCGACGACATCATGGGCTTTTCTGATCGTGAAATGGTTTGGTGTGGGCTATTTATTGTATTTGGCTTATTTACAGTGGACAGCGCCAACAGAGTCAATTGAAATCCAACAAGATTTACCAAATAAATCACGTTCAAAATTAGTTTTACATGGCTTTTTGGTCAATATGAGCAACCCTAAAGCGATTGTATTTTTGTTGGCGGTTTTGCCGCAGTTTTTAGATTTATCCAAACCCCAATGGATTCAATATGTCATTATGGCTGCAACGATGATTAGCATCGATCTGATTGTCATGGCGGGGTATACTGGTCTCGCTGCAAAAGTGCTGCGGTTATTAAAATCACCCAAACAACAAAAATATTTGAATCGAACCTTTGCGGTATTATTCGCTTGTGCTGCGAGTTTATTGAGTTTGGTGCATCAATAAATCCAGTGAGATGATTCTGAGCATCGTATTTGACGTGCAAAAAAAGCCATGCAACTGCATGGCTTTTTTTTGATATGTCGCGAATTGAACAATGAACGTTGCTACTTAAGCCACTTTCTTAAATTTTTGCATAATAAAAATCAGGGCAAAGAGCAGCGCCATGGTTAATACAATAGTCAGTCCTGTAGAGGTGTTTAAACCAGCACTTGACCATAACCCCACGGTCACACCGACTTGGGCAATAATGAAAGACCACAGCACCATTTGCTTCGGAGAATTTGCCAATAAACGAGCGGTTAATGCAGGAATCACTAACAGTGCACCCATCAGCAATGAGCCGACAGCACGTAAAGCCAATACGGTAAATAAGGCCAGTAACAACATAAAAATCAGACGTTGCCATTTGGCGCTGACACCTTCACTGACCGCAATATCGGGGTCAATGGCAATCTGAATCTGCGATTGCCAACTTTTATACAGCACGGTCAGTGCCACAATGATCACCATTGCAAAGACAGGCAAATCTGACCAAGAAATAGTGAGTAAATCACCAAATAAATAGCTGAGTAATTCAGGTCTTAAGCTTGGCAAATGTTGTATGAACAGTAAGCCTGAGCACAGGAGTGTTGCAGAACAAAGCGCGAGCAAAGCGTCATTGGGTAAGCGAGGGTCGTGTAACACCCATAAGATTGCAACTAATAAAAGTGCAATCAATGTAACGCCTGTCCAAAGTGGTAGACTCATTGCACCGGCAATGGCGACACCGAGTAAAGTGCCATGCGCCATGGTGTCTGCAAAAAAAGACATGCGACGCCATAACATTAAACAGCCAAGCGGCGCAGTCAGGAACACCAGCAAAGTGCCCATGATCCATGCTGGCAAAAGGAGTTGTAGCCATTCCATCATGGATTATGCTTCCGGTTCAGGGTGAATATGGGGACGAGAGTCATGCTGGCAAGGCGTTGCACTATCGCCATGTGCACAGTGATCATGGTGGTGTTGATAGAACACACGGTTTGTCCCAAAGATCGCTTGATATTCAGGATGTTGCTGGACATTTTCAGGCAAGCCACTACAACAAATATGCTTATTGAGGCAAACCACACGATGTGTTCCTTGCATGACCCACTGTAAATCATGAGAAACCATCAAAACTGCACAGCCATATTTTTCTGGCAAGCTACGCACGTAGTCATACAGTTCTGCTTCAGACTGGATATCCAGACCTTGCATAGGTTCATCCAGAACCAATACATTCGGTTGACGCAATAAAGCCCGTGCAATCAATACACGTTGACGTTCGCCGCCCGACAATTGCTGAACTTTAGATTGTTGCAACTTGGCAATGCCTGTATCACGAATTATTTCTTGCTTGATATTGGCATCACATTTTTCTAGGGCCAATAAATCACACACACGTAGCGGTAAGCTGTGTGATGGATTAAATTTTTGTGGCACATATGAGAATTTTAATTTTTGTGTGCTGATCACTTTGCCGGAGACAGGTTTTACAATACCCAACAACACTTTGATGAGTGTGGATTTGCCTGCACCATTGGGACCAATCAAGGTGACAATTTCTTTTTCGTGTAAGGCGAAATCTACATTTTTTAAAATGTCACGTTCATCGATTCGGACATGAACATGCTCTAAAGCCACAATGGGCTTCATATTTAGTGTTTGCTGCGGCACTGCTGACAGATCCCTGAAATTTCAATAATACTGTGATGTGCAGTAAAGCCATCGGATGCAGACAATTCATCGAGTTGCGCCATCAAGCCTTGAGCAGATGCTTCTTTGACTATTTTACAGTCTGTGCAAATCAGAAATGCTGCTTGATGTCCTTCGCGCGGATGGCAACATGGGATGTACGCATTAATCGAAGTCAGACGGTGAATCAAACCTTTTTCAAGCAGAAAATCCAGCGTACGGTACACTGTCGGTGGAGCTGCAGGTCGGTCAGACTCACTTTTGATTTTAGCCAAAAGGTCATAAGCGCCCATTGGTCCTGTTGCATTTAAGATCAGTTCTAATACTTCTTTACGCAAGGGCGTAAGCCGAGCACCCGTCGCACTACAGATACTCTCAGCTTCAGCAAGGCGCTGTTCGACATTATGATGATCGTGTACACCATGCAAAGCATTATGATGTTCGTGTGAACATGCGCTCATAGCCAACCTCGAGTACGAAACTGTATAAAGAAAAAGACTTTAAATCTTAACATGAAGCGTAAGGACTTACGAACAGACGTAGGTTTTTTTACGATTTTGTTATATTATAACACTATTCATTTTATGGTGCTCTCTCCCCATGTCCCGTGTATTTCTTTTTTGTAGTTTGGCTTTATTTAGTGTGATGAGCTGGGCACAAGGTCTCGTTGTTTCTACACAACCGATTTATCTAATCGCGAAGGATGTACTCAAGGGTGTAGAGCAGCCAAAGCTATTGCTTGACCATCAATCTGGACATGATGTGAGTTTGACGCCTGCACACCGTAAAACCGTGCAAGATGCTAATCTCGTTTTATGGTTAGGCCATGCACACGAAGCACCTTTAGCAAAAATGTTGGGTGAAAGTGGCAAAAGTATCGCTATTTTAGACTCAGGCATTATCAGTGCTTTGCCATTACGGGATGTCCGAGGCAATGCATTAAAAGGCACAATCGATACCCATGTCTGGCTTGAACCTAACAATGCGGTTCGAATCGGCTTTTTTATTGCTGCTTTACGTTCACAACAGTTTCCAGAACATCGTGAAAAATATTGGGCTAATGCGCGTGCATTTGCGCAGAAACTCTTGATCACAGCCCAAAAAACAGATGTGTCGAGCCGTGCTCAGCCTTACTGGTCCTACCACGATGCCTATCAATATCTTGAGCGCTCACTGAATTTGAAATTTACCGGTGCGTTGACAGATGATCCACATGTCGCGCCGACATTGGCACAAATCAAATACTTGAAAGACCATCGCGCGCAGCCAAAAGTATGCTTACTTGCAGAAGCACATGCCAGCCAAAATCAGTATCAAAAGCTCGGTGGCATCGTCTTTCAGCCGGTGGACGAAACCATGAGTGGGGCAGGGGATTTTGTAACAGCATGGAAGATGTTGGCTGATAAAACCCTGAAGTGCACACTAAATGCGCGAAAGTAATGTAAAAAACAAACAACTATTGATTAGTTTGAAAGCAGTTTACCAATTTAAAAAAACACGACTAAGGTCGGGAAAAGATTGCAAGTTAAGGGGTGTAACTCTATAATGCCTGCGATTAAAAATAATCATCAGTTAAACTTGTCAAGCAGAATTGCTGTGAGTGAACAAAAATGAGTCGAACTAGTCGCATGATTGATCGACGATTAGCGAAAGCTTTAGTCATCTTACAAGCAGTAATGATTCCTGTTTCAGCCCTGATTGGTTGGGTCCTTAAAGACACAATCACAGCATATAGTGCAGCTTTGGGTGCGTTGGTATGCTGGCTAGCAAGTAGCTACTTTTCATGGCAGTCGTTTCGTGCGGCTGGTGCCCGCGCCTCTAAACAGGTGCTGTCAAACATGTATCGTGGCTTAATGGGCAAGTTTGCAATCGTGATTGTTGGATTCATTTTGATTTTGATCAATGTCAAACCGTTGTCAGCGGTGGCATTGTTTTGTGGTTTTATGCTCGTACAAAGTATGTCGTGGGTCGCTCCTTTTTGGGCAACACGCTTAAAAAAACGAGTATAAACACAACAAAAAAATTGAAAAGTTTTTTGGAGAGTAACGAGATATCAGGCAGCACGCGATATTCGTTTTCTCTATTAGTTTTGACATTGACCAGGTGTGATTTATGGCTGCTGAAGAACATGCCCTTACTTCGACCGAGTACATTCAGCATCACTTGACTAACATGACCTATGGCAAAATGCCAGATGGTACTTGGAAGTTAGCTGAGACTGCTAAAGAAGCTCAAGAGATGGGGTTCACTGCTATTCACTTGGATTCAATGGGTTGGTCTATCGGCCTTGGTATTGTTTTCTGTTTGTTGTTCTGGGTTGTAGCGAAAGCTGCAAACTCTGGTGTTCCGACCAAGTTCCAGTCTGCAATCGAAATGATTATCGAGTTCGTTGACTCAAGTGTCCGTGACACTTTCCATGGCAAATCGCGCTTAATCGCGCCGTTAGCGTTGACCATCTTCGTGTGGATTTTCCTCATGAACTTGATGGACTTGATCCCTGTTGACTGGATTCCTTATACAGCTCAATTGATCGGTGCTAACGTGTTTGGTATGGATCCTCACCACGTTTACTTCAAAATCGTTCCATCTACTGATCCTAACATTACCCTTGGTATGGCATTGTCAGTATTTGCGTTAACTATTTTCTATAGTATCCGTGAGAAAGGTCTTGTCGGATTCGGTGCAGAATTTGCACTTAACCCATTTAACCCAAGTAACCCAGTTTTAAAAGCATTACTTATTCCAGTAAACATTATTCTTGAATTAGTAACTTTTATTGCACGTCCAATCTCATTGGCTCTACGACTGTTCGGTAACATGTATGCGGGTGAGTTGATCTTCATCTTGATCGCATTATTGCCGTTCTGGATCCAGTGGGCGTTGTCTGTGCCTTGGGCGATCTTCCATATTCTTGTTATTACGTTACAAGCATTCATTTTCATGATGTTGACTATCGTATATATGAGTATGGCTAGCGAAAAGCATTAATGGTATTGCTCAACTGTCAAAGGGTGGTTGGGCACACAATTTTTTAACTTAATTTGGTATAAACCTAACCTCTGAGGAATTATCATGGAACTCACTTTAGGTCTAGTTGCAATTGCATCTGCTATCTTGATCGCTTTTGGTGCTTTAGGTACTGCGATTGGTTTTGGTCTTCTAGGCGGCCGTTTCTTAGAAGCTGTTGCTCGTCAACCAGAATTGGCTCCACAACTTCAAACTCGTATGTTCTTAATCGCGGGTCTTCTTGATGCTGTGCCTATGATCGGTGTTGGTATTGGCTTGTTCTTCATCTTCGCTAATCCATTTGTAGGTTAATCAGCTTAATTCCTAAATTAAACTATTGAGGAATAGCAATGAATATCAACCTCACATTGATTGGCCAAGCGATTGCTTTTGCGATTTTTGTCGCATTCTGCATGAAATTTGTTTGGCCACCACTAATCAATGCGATTAGTGAGCGTCAGCGTAAAATCGCTGATGGCTTAAACGCTGCTGAAAAAGCGAAAGCTGACCTTGCGGATGCGCAAGCACAAGTGAAAGCTGAATTAGATGCGGCTAAAGCACAAGCGGCTCAATTGATCGAACAAGCGAACCGTCGTGGTGCGCAATTGGTAGAAGAAGCGCGTACTCAAGCTGCGGCTGAAGGTGAGCGTATTCGTCAACAAGCTAAAGAAGCTGTTGATACTGAAATCAATGCTGCTCGCGAAGAATTACGTCAACAAGTTGCTGCTCTTGCAGTTACTGGCGCAGAAAAAATTCTGAACCAGCAAGTTGACGCAGAAGCTCACAATGCCATGCTGACTCAGCTGGCTGCTAAACTTTAAGAGAGGCGGATTATGGCTGAACTCTTGACGTTGGCACGCCCATACGCTAAAGCAGCATTTGCTTACGCTTCTGAGCAAAATGCAACTGACGCTTGGTCAAATGCATTAAACTTGCTCAGTGCTGCGGTGCAAGACGAAGCATTTTCAGCTTATCTAAATCGCCCTGAGCTTACTCCTGCTGAGCAGGTAAGTGTTTTCGCAAAAGTTTTAGGTGAAGACCAGACTGCAGCAGTGTCAAACTTTTTGACATTGCTTGCTGATAATGACCGTCTGGCACTTCTTCCTGAAATTTCAGAAGAATACGAACAGCTCAAATCACAGAATAACAATACTGTGGATGTAGTGATTGAATCTGCATTCCCATTGACTTCTGTACAAGAACAATTACTTGCGCATGCATTAGAGAAAAAATTCGAAGCTGCCGTAAATGTTTCAGTAGAAGTTAACCCAGCGTTAATCGCAGGTGTAGTTATTCGTGCAGGCGACCAAGTGATAGATGATTCTGCGCTTAACAAGCTTGAAAAAATGCGGACTCGTCTTCTTGCTTAACAGCTTGAAGACTGAACTTTAAAAAGATTGAGGTATAGCGCAATGCAACAACTGAATCCATCCGAGATCAGTGCGCTCATTAAACAGCGTATCGGCGATCTGGACACCAGCGCGACCGCTAAGAACGAAGGGACCATTGTTATGGTTTCCGACGGTATTGTGCGCATTCACGGCCTTGCTGATGCAATGTACGGTGAAATGATCGAATTCGACGGCGGCTTATTTGGTATGGCACTGAACCTAGAACAGGATTCAGTGGGTGCCGTTGTCTTAGGTAACTACTTAAGCCTTCAAGAAGGTCAAAAAGCTCGTTGCACAGGTCGTGTATTAGAAGTTCCGGTTGGTCCAGAACTTTTAGGCCGTGTAGTAGATGCTTTGGGTAACCCAATTGATGGTAAAGGCCCTATTGATGCAAAACTTACTGATGCTGTTGAAAAAGTAGCACCAGGCGTAATTTGGCGTCAATCAGTGGATCAACCTGTACAAACTGGTTATAAATCAGTAGATACAATGATCCCTGTTGGTCGTGGTCAACGTGAGTTGATCATCGGTGACCGTCAAACTGGTAAAACAGCTATGGCGATCGATGCGATCATCGCTCAGAAAAACTCTGGCATTAAATGTATATACGTAGCAATTGGTCAAAAACAATCGACTATCGCTAACGTTGTGCGCAAGCTAGAAGAAACTGGCGCTATGGCGTACACAACTGTTGTAGCAGCTGCTGCAGCTGATCCTGCAGCGATGCAGTATCTTGCTCCGTATGCTGGTTGTACAATGGGTGAGTACTTCCGTGACCGCGGTGAAGACGCGCTTATCATTTATGATGACTTGTCTAAACAAGCTGTTGCTTACCGTCAAATTTCATTGCTTCTACGTCGTCCACCAGGTCGTGAAGCATATCCTGGTGACGTATTCTATCTACACTCACGTTTACTTGAACGTGCTTCACGTGTATCTGCTGACTACGTTGAGAAATTCACTAATGGTGAAGTTAAAGGCCAAACTGGTTCATTAACTGCATTACCGATTATTGAAACTCAAGCCGGTGACGTATCTGCATTCGTACCTACAAACGTAATTTCGATTACTGACGGTCAGATCTTCTTAGAAACATCATTATTCAACGCAGGTATTCGTCCTGCTGTGAACGCGGGTATCTCTGTATCACGTGTTGGTGGTTCTGCTCAGACTAAGATCATCAAAAAATTGTCAGGTGGTATCCGTACCGCTCTTGCGCAATACCGTGAATTAGCTGCGTTTGCTCAGTTCGCTTCTGACCTTGACGAAGCAACTCGTAAACAGCTTGAACATGGTCAACGTGTAACTGAGCTTATGAAGCAAAAACAATATGCTCCATACTCAATTGCTGACCAAGCTGTTTCAATTTATGCATCTAACGAAGGCTATATGGCTGACGTAGAAGTGAAGAAAATCGTTGCATTTGATGCTGCGTTGATCTCTTACTTCCGTTCAGAACATGCTGCGTTAATGCAAAAAATTGACGAGACTGGTGCTTACGATAAAGAAATCGAAGCAGCAATCAAAGCAGGTATTGAAAGCTTTAAAGCGACTCAAACTTACTAAGATTCAACGATGTTGAATCTGGTTCTGGTTTGGTTCACGGATCAACCTTCGAAAGCTCGAAAGGGCTTTCGAATACTAGGTTAAGCGTATGGCAAATTTAAAAGAAATTCGCGCCAAAGTAGCTAGTATCAAAAGCACGCAGAAAATTACTCGCGCGATGCAGATGGTAGCAGCTTCTAAGATGCGTCGTGCGCAAGAGCGCATGGCTCAAGGCCGTCCGTATGCCGAAAATATGCACCGTGTAATTGCTCATTTGGTACAAGCGAACCCTGAATACAAACACCGTTATATGGTTGAACGTCCTGTAAAGCGCGTTGGCTATATCATTGTTTCTTCAGATCGCGGCCTTGCTGGTGGTTTGAACATTAACTTGTTCAAAAAAGTGGTCAAACACGTACAACAGCAACAAGAGCAGTCAATTGAAGTTCAATTTGCTTTAATTGGTCAAAAAGCGGTTTCGTTTTTTAAAAACTACGGCGGTAAAGTTCTTGGTGCAACTACAAACGTAGGTGATGCTCCGAGTCTTGAACAGTTAACTGGTTCTGTACAGGTGATGTTAGACGCGTTTGATAAAGGCGAGTTAGATCGTATTTATCTAGTGTCAAACGGCTTTGTCAACGCCATGACTCAAAACCAAAAAATCGAACAGCTTGTTCCTTTAGCAGCTGCTGAGGAAAGCGAAGGCCTAAATCGTCAATACGGTTGGGACTATATCTATGAACCAGAAGCTGAAGAGCTTCTAAATGGTTTATTGGTTCGTTACATTGAGTCTATGGTTTATCAAGGTGTGATTGAAAACATCGCATGTGAACAGTCTGCTCGTATGGTTGCAATGAAAGCTGCAACTGATAACGCGGGTGAATTGATCAAGAGCCTACAACTTATTTATAACAAGCTGCGTCAAGCCGCGATTACTCAGGAAATCTCTGAGATCGTTGGTGGTGCCGCTGCCGTTTAACATTATTAGTTTGAATTGAGGAGACAGCAATGAGTAGCGGTCGTATCATTCAGATCATCGGCGCGGTTATCGACGTCGAGTTTGAACGTAACAGCGTTCCTAAGATCTATGACGCTCTCCATGTTGATGGTACTGAAACTACATTAGAAGTTCAGCAGCAACTTGGTGATGGCGTAGTTCGTACTATTGCAATGGGTTCTACTGAAGGCCTTAAGCGTGGTCTTACTGTAACTAACACTGGCGCGCCTATCTCTGTACCTGTAGGTACTGCATGTTTAGGTCGTATCATGGACGTTCTTGGTCGCCCGATCGACGAAGCTGGTCCTGTTGGTACTGAAGCTCGTTTACCAATTCACCGTCAAGCGCCTTCTTATGCAGAACAAGCGGCTTCTACTGACCTTTTAGAAACTGGTATTAAAGTCATTGACTTACTTTGCCCGTTCGCTAAAGGTGGTAAAGTTGGTCTGTTCGGTGGTGCCGGTGTTGGTAAAACTGTAAACATGATGGAGTTGATCAACAACATCGCGAAAGCTCACTCAGGTTTATCTGTGTTTGCTGGTGTTGGTGAACGTACTCGTGAAGGTAATGACTTCTATCACGAAATGAAAGACTCAAACGTTCTAGACAAAGTAGCAATGGTCTACGGTCAGATGAATGAGCCACCAGGTAACCGTTTACGTGTAGCGTTGACTGGTTTGACTATGGCTGAGTACTTCCGTGACGAAAAAGACGAAAACGGTAAAGGCCGTGACGTTCTATTGTTCGTCGACAACATCTATCGTTATACACTAGCGGGTACTGAAGTATCAGCACTTCTAGGTCGTATGCCATCTGCAGTAGGTTACCAACCGACTCTTGCAGAAGAGATGGGTGTTCTTCAAGAACGTATTACGTCTACTAAGTCTGGTTCTATTACGTCAATCCAAGCGGTATACGTACCTGCCGATGACTTAACAGATCCATCGCCTGCGACTACCTTCGCTCACTTGGACGCGACTGTTGTATTGAGCCGTGACATCGCATCTTCTGGTATTTACCCAGCGATCGATCCACTTGACTCTACTTCACGTCAGTTAGATCCACTTGTAGTGGGTACTGAGCATTACGAAATCGCTCGTTCAGTTCAAAACGTTCTTCAACGTTACAAAGAATTGAAAGACATTATCGCAATTCTTGGTATGGACGAATTGGCAGAAGAAGACAAACTTACTGTATACCGTGCACGTAAGATCCAACGTTTCTTCTCTCAACCGTTCCACGTAGCTGAAGTGTTTACTGGTGCTCCTGGTAAACTTGTACCGCTTAAAGAAACAATTCGTGGCTTTAAAGGTCTTCTAGCTGGTGAATACGACCACATTCCAGAACAAGCGTTCTACATGGTTGGTGGTATTGACGAAGTTATTGCTAAAGCTGAGAAACTTTAATTAGTTCCCTAATTTAGGAGATTCTCATGGCGACTATGCAATGTGACGTTGTAAGTGTTAAAGAGTCTTTGTACTCTGGCGCTGTAACTATGCTAATTGCTAAAGGTGCTGGTGGTGAGTTAGGTATTATGCCTGGCCATGCGCCACTAGTAACTTTACTCAAGCCGGGCGCAATCCGCGTTCTGCTTGAAAATGGTACAGAAGAATTAATCTATGTATCAGGTGGTGTACTAGAAGTTCAACCGCACGTTGTTACTGTACTTGCAGATACTGCAGTACGTGCTGACAACCTTGATGAAGCAGCAATTATTGAAGCTCGTAAACAAGCTGAACAATTGTTAGCAAATCAAAAGAGCGACTTGGACTCAGCTGCTGCTTTGGCTGCTCTTGCAGAAACTGCTGCTCAGTTGGAAACCATCCGCAAAATCAAAAACCGCGCTCAATAAGACGCAGTTTGAGATTGAAAGAGCCACCCGAGAGGGTGGTTTTTTTATGGCTGAATAATAAATAAATTTGATTATATTTTGATTAATTGTTATTTTTCATATGCTTAAAAATATATCAATGGAATTAATGATGTCTAATAAAATCTTTTGTACATTACTATTATCTTTGGGATTTGTTGGGTGTGCATCCGTACCTAAAGCAGATCAAAATGCTTCAACAGCAGTAAAACAATTTAATGCCCCACAAGAAGGCAATGCAGGAATTTATGTATATCGTTCAGCTTCTGTGAAAGGCGCTGCCTTAAAGAAAGATGTATGGGTAGATGGGGAATGTTTAGGTGAAACCTCTCGTGGAGTATTTTTTTATAAAGAAGTAATGGGTAATCAAAAACATACAATATCGACTGAATCAGAATTTTCACCTAACCATTTGGATATTGAAACTGAAGCAGGTAAACAATATTTTGTTCAGCAATTTATTAAAATGGGCGCATTTGTAGGTGGGGCAAATTTAAAACGGGTTGATGAGCAAACAGGCAAAAAGGCCGTAAGCGAATATGCATTTGCACAAGGTGGTAATTGCAGCAAAGCCACCATCGCATTGAAATAAAGGTTTATATGTAGATAAAAAACTACTCGAAAGGGTAGTTTTTATCCCTAAATTATTTGAAATTGATCAATCTAAAGTTGAATATATTTTATTCAATACAATCTTTATGGTGATTAAATTCAATCAGCTAGCATTACACCATGAACCTTATCGCCTATGAGCCGCATTTTTGGGAACTTTATCAAGACTTTGATCAATATTATTTGAGCATTGCGGTTGATCTAAGTTCTGTCGTGTCATGTTGGGATGTTGAACTCACCCATGAAGAAGTCCAGCAATATGAACACCGTGGGCGCGTGAGTATTCAAGAACTGGCAAAATCGATGGTCGCTGCTGCCTATAAAGGTGATTTTGCTTCATTAGAAAGTCGTTTAGTGAAACCATATGAGCGTCAGGCCATGCAATCAGCTTTTAAAAAATGGCAAGATAGCCAAAAAGCAGGTTAATGCTCGTTATTCATACATGGGTAAAATTGAAAATTCGCCGTGACTGATAATTTTAATTTTAAAAATTTGATCAAAGCCTTCATCCCGTGACGGAACTTGAAGCTTTCGATAGGTCGCATGCACGCCAACTTCTGGAATATGAGCTTTGCCTTCACGTAAACTGTTGCGCTTTAAGGTACTGTCCAAATCGGTTTCAAAATAATAAGCAATGACTTCAAACCCTGCATCAACTGCGCGTTGGATATAGCGAGCACGAGCTTCCCGATCTGGGTTGGTATTGTCAATCACCATTTTGGTTTTGGATGCCAAACCTGCTTCAAAGATCATATTTTCCCGATGTCGGGTTTTCAACATATCCAAATTAATACGTAAATGGCTATGATATAAATTCAACATGTAAAAGGTGGATTTGCCAGAGGCTTGAACGCCTGTAAAAATAATCAGCTGCATAGCATTTGCAATGAAAGCACGGAATGAATAGTAGAGTATTAAATCAGCAACGCAGTTTTGCTACAATCTCTACAAAATAAATAAGAACAAGTTGCAAAGGTCTGTATGCACAAATTTTTCAACAGTTTATCGCTGTGTCTTTGTTGTAGTTTGCTCGTTGCATGTCAAAGCCAATACGTCACGACACCCAATCTTCCCACTGAAGCTGCACTTGTCGCTGAATCGGTTGATAATGGCATCAGTACGGAGCTTAAAATCCCATATATGACCGCCTTTCGAAATCTGCGACAAGCCTATAATCACTGTGTTGCGTTTACCGCGAACAATCGCTACGTCTATACCGATAATCGTTTAGAAGAGCATTTGGAGCAGGGGACATTGATGGCACGAACTGAGAATGGGGCGTATTTGCATAAAATGTTGGTCGAAAGTTTAGATTCACAGACGACACGTATTACCTTATTTTTACCGAAGCAATATAGCTTTGCCCAAACACGTTTTAAACAAGATGTTCAGCGCGCACTTGGACAAGATAAAAACTGTAATACTTTTGAATTTGCTCAATCCAACTAATTGAACTTTAAGACGCTTGTGAGTTTTCCTGCTCTGGGTGCTCTACACGTTTACCGCCTTCATAACTGGCAAATCGAGCCTGATCACGTTTGAAAACGGGTGCAGGTGTTGGCCAAGGCCAATCTCCAAAATGGGTTTCACGATAGCGTTTAAAAGCTGCATCGAGTTCTTCCGTGGTATTGAGCACAAATGGACCGCGCATCGCCACGGGTTCATTAATCGGTTCACCTTCTAACCACAGAATCCGTGCTTCTAATCCACCTGCTTTGAGATGGACGTTGGCATCTGATTGGAGTTCAACCAAATGCTTCATCTGAATGGTTTGACCTTCTATTTCTAATGTATTGCCTTGATAGAAATAAGCAAAACGGTTGGAGCTACTTGTTGTTGCGGGAATCACCAACTCTGCACCTGCTTGCATGGTGATTAAATAAATGTTGACCTTATTTTCTGCGGCAGCCGCCCATGAGTGTGGCGGTCGGGAAATAGCATCAGTGGATTTAAACTGCCCTGAAATCACGCGAATATCCGATTTTTTTCCTTCACTATCCGTTTCAAAGACGTGAGGAATCTCTTCACGCCAAAACATTTTATAGTCAGCATCATGGGTTTTCTGTTCAGCTGATGAATTAAACCAAATTTGGAAAAGTTCAAAAGGATTGGCTTTATCTTCATGCAGTAGGGGGAACATTTCACAGTGTTCAACGCCATTGCCTGTAGACAGCCATTGCACATCACCCGCAGCATAGCGTCCGCCATTGCCTAATGAGTCAAAGTGATCGACATAGCCTTGTTCAACCAAGGTAATGGTTTCAAAGCCAGTGTGTGGATGCTCTGGGAAACCTGGAACCACATTGCCATAGTACATATTGAATTCATTTTTCTCTGCGGCTGTTTTTGGCCCCATGTCTGCATTTGCAGCAGGAAAATGATCAATATGATGAGCAGTAAATAAGAAAGGATCTTTTAAATCTAAACGAAAGGTAATGGGTGTAATGTTATAAATCACAGCGTTTGACATAACTGTTCCATCATTGGCTTTATTATTAAGCATTAATCTAAAAGGAAAAACAGTCGTGTTCTATAGCGGAACTGTACGAAAAAAGCGTTAGCTCAAGGTCTAACGCTTTTTTGATTTACAACAGGTGGAATGCAATGGAAATACTAAATTTCGCTACTTATTCAGTTTTAGTGGGTGCATTAGATGAGCTGTTAGCTGCTTGGTCTTGGATCAACATACCTGCCAATTTCAGCATTTCCGCTTGAATATTGCCCATTTGATTTTGGATTTTCTGAAAATCAACTTTGCTTAAATCGACTTGTCCATTGAGAAAAGGTGAGGCCAATACTTGCTGATTCGCTGCCTGTAGATTGCTGCGAATATCATTAATCTCAGTGCTTTTTAGATTTAAATCATTCAAAACTTGATTGAAACCTTTGAGTTGCTGTTGCAGCTGGATTGCCGCTTTTTGCAATTGGAGATGATCTTGGTTGCTGACTGCGGTTTCTAAATCGACCTGCGTTTGTTTGAGTTGTTCAACATAAGTGCCGGCTTTAAGTTGCATATCCGCAACATCGCGAACGATATAAAACATATTGCCACTTTTTAATTGACTTTGATCGGTCGCCTGACTTTGTGTCGCGGATTGACCTTCGTTTGTTGATGTTGTTGCAGGGCGATCATTTTCTGCTGCGATTTCTTGTTCCTGTTGCGGTGCTGTGGCAGGTTCACAGCCAATCAGTACCAAGACACCACTAAAAATGGCAAAAGGGAGAAGGGCATTCTGCACAAGCTTTTTCATTCAATCATCACTATGTGTTAAGTCTCTGCTTTGAATATAGGGGGAAAATGTGGATTAAAAATAGATTGTTGCAAAGCAATAACAAAATAATCGCTCGAACAAAAAAGAGGGCATTTGCCCTCTTTTGATGTTTTGATGGGTCTAACCCGCAATGATTTTGATCATGGCGTGGCTGACGGCATTCATTAAAATGTAGTCACTATTCACTTTAATCCATTGTTGGTTTTTGCCTGATTTAGACAATTTTTTATATTTGTTGAGGTCACCTTTGTAGCGATGACCACGGTATTCAGAAGATACTTTTCGTCCAGAACGCCAGGTATGTGATGGATTTACCGCTTTTTTCTTGTTCTGGCTTTGGTTTTTACCCCGTGTGTATTGTTTAGTGTGCTGTTGGGTTTTCGCCTTTTGAGTATTTTGCCGTGCATCTATTGTTTGCGCAGATACACGTGCTGTCAAAAAATAGATAAAACGATAGCTTTCATTAATGTATTTTAAGTTCACCTGTTTACTGCTGGATGTGAATTGATAAGACTCATCATAATGAGTATTTACAGGGAAGCTTTGAACAATGTATATATGAAATATTAAAACAATGGGTAAAATGTGTAAATTATCAATATGTGATAATTATTAAATATTATTGTGATAATTTAAAATGATTAATCTCAGTTAAAATCACAATAATCTTAACTGAGAGATTGAGATATTGTCGAATTATTTGGCTAATTCAGCGTTAATGGCATCGACAATACGAGCATCATCTGCCTTGATGTCAGGTGCAAATCGTGCCACAACTTCGCCTTGTTTATTCACGAGGAATTTTTCAAAGTTCCAGAGCACTTCAGGCTTTGGATTTGGTGTTAATCCGTATTCGACTAAATCATCCCACCATGGGCCTTCACCAATGCGTTCAGGGATGGCTTGGGTTAAGGTTTGATAAAGTGGGTGTTTATCCGCGCCTGCCACAGAAATTTTTGCAAAAAGTGGGAAATCAACCTTGTAGTTGATTGAGCAAAATTCTTGAATTTCAGCTTCAGAACCAGGTTCTTGTTCTAAAAAGTTATTGGCAGGAAAACCCAAGACTTCAAAACCTTGTGATTTCTTCTCTGTATAGAGTTTTTCTAGGCCTTCATATTGCGGTGTTAGACCACATTTAGAGGCTACATTGACCAATAATAAAACCTTGCCTTGGTATTGATTGAGTGTGGTGTCATCACCTTGGATCGTTTTTACTGGGATATCGTAAACTGAAGCTGACATATTCGTTCCTAATTGAAGTTGTGCCTTTCATTCTTGTTTTAAAGGGAAATCTGGTGAACAGCAAGCTTTTATCGATAGGCTTTTCGCATAATTTTTGTAGTAGTTTGCAGAATTCGAGCTGATGCTTGCTTGAGTGCTTGACGTTTAATTAGTGGCGCGGTGTTGGTTTGGGGTTTTTCCTGTATAGCGTTTAAAAAATTCAATAAAGCTTGAGCTGTGTTGATACCCTAATTCATAGCTGAGAGCTTTAATAGACTGACCAGCGCGGAGTTGTTGAATGGCATAAATAATTTTTGCACGGTTTCGCCATTCAGAAAGGCTCATTTGCAGTTCGTTCTGACTCAGCCGCAATAACTGACGCTCACTCAAACCGACATTGGATAAGCATCGCTGTAGGCTCAAACTAAAATGATCTACATCTGCAAGCTGCGCCAAGATCGGCTTTAACACCGCATCATGGCTTTGCGGTAAATAATGTTGATGTTTGGGTGCAGTTTTTAACTGGTCGAATAAGACCTGTAGTAGGTGTCGATAGGGTGGTGTGGTATGTTGCTCTGTAGGAAAGGCCAAAATTTCTTGCACCAACAAACGAAAGAAAGGCTGGATGCTAAATACTTCCGTCTGCTTGGGGAAATTTATGCAGAGATCAGGTGCTAGTCGGATTGCCACATAATGAATGGGTTGCTCATCAATCGCGACTGAGCAATGTTCTGTATGTGGAGGAATCCACACCCCATAACTAGCAGGTGAGAGATGGTGTTGCCCTTGTATCTCATATTCGAAAATACCATCGAGACAAAAATTAAAATCACCCCAAAGACAACTGTGCGGGTAGACCGTATCTAATGTGGTGTAGTGCGCTTCAAAAAGCTCGATTTGTTGTTCAATCGGTGGTGACGTCATATAAGCCTAAGAGTCGATGTCTGAACTACAATATAAATGTCTGAAATCATGTATTTCAATTAAAACAGACATCACTCAAAATACCTAGACCAATCTTTGCACGATATATTGAGGAGTCAGACATGTTGCTTCAAGCGCGTTGGGCGAAATTTGCAATTTGTTTGCCTCTGATCGCGGTATTTATATGGTCGTTAAATATTACCGTCACCCGCTATGTGACGGATTATATTTCACCAGTCAGTATCAGTTTTTATCGATGGTTTATTGCATTTTTGATCCTGACCCCCTTTATGCTCAAAACCGTTTGGCAGCAAAGACAGCTTATAGGGCAGCATTGGCAGCAATTGGCTGTGCTGAGTGCTTTTGGCATGGTGTTATATCAAGGCTTGGGCTATACCGCTGCGCATTATACGACGGCGACCAATATGGGCATCATCAATGCCTTTATCCCTGTTTTTACGATTGCCGTTGCATTTTTCATACTTAAAGATGTACCCAACCGCTATGCCATCTTAGGCTGTGCGATTTCATTTACGGGGCTATTGTTTGTCATTGCGCAAGGCGATTTCAGTCAATTACTGAATATGGGCGGACATTTCGGCGATATCCTGATGATCTTCGCAGTGTTTTTCTATGCCTTTTATGGGGTGTTTTTAAAAAAATGGCAACTGAAACTTCCGCTATTGTTGAGCTTATATGTACAAATTTTCTTTGCCGTTTTATATCACTTGCCATTCGTATTGTATTTAGGCATAGACGCGATTAATCCTGCCAATGCGCCAAGTGTATTTTATGCGGCAATTTTTCCATCACTGATTGCACCATTGGTATGGATGTTGGCTGTACAACATCTCGGCCCGAATCGCACCAGTATTTTTATGAATTTGATGCCGGTATTTACCGCGATTATTGCCTATTTCTGGTTGGCTGAGCAGTGGATGATTTATCATACCGTCGGCACAGTGATGGCGATTACTGGGGTGATCTTGGCGCAGCGTAAGTAAATCTAGTAAAAAGTTGAAAATTTATGAGAATTATTGATTAAAAAATAAGCAAACAAACTTATTTTTTATAGAGCAAATCTTTTGAAAATGGATTTTTGAGTGTAAAACTGAATTAAAAAAACAAATTCTCGTCTTAAAAATCAATCAAAAATAGATACATATTTTGACTAAGTGGTTATAAAATCACAAATAAAGTGCTTATCAGTAGTTTTATTTATATAAAAAATATATTTGTTAAATTTAAAAAAATATTACATAATACTTTCATCGTAAATGAGGAAGTAATTCTTAATAATTACTTGATATTTACCCAGAGATTGCAAGACCCTCTGGATGTGATTTTATACACATCCTTTTTTATGCTCAGCCATCCCTATATGGCTGAGCTTTTTTTTTTTTTGTATTTTCTAAAAGGCAGGTATAGACAGGCATCCGAGCTTATGCGCGGATGATTTCACCTGTTTCAGCATCAATAATTTTGCTTGGTTCTTGGCTTAGGCCGAGATCACCATTTAAGTAATTTAGTTCATTGGCAAAATACTGATTGGCTTCTTGTAAGGAACGTGCAGGGGTTAATCCTGCAGGATTGGCACTGGTAGACACAATAAAGCCATTAAAAGCTTGGCATAAAGCCACACATAAAGAGTGGGTCGTCACACGGACTGCGACTTTGGGATGATTGCCTTTAATCCATGTTGGAATATGGTCACCAGCTGGTAATAACCATGTGGTTGCACGCTCATTGGGTTTACGGTTGGTCCATGTCGCAATGACTTGCTGACGCATATCTTCTGTTAAGCCTTGGAGCAGGTGTTCAACTTGAGCGACATTGGCAGCCAATAAAATCACGCCTTTTTCAATGGGACGTTGTTTTAAGCGCAAAATTTCGAGAAAGGCTTGCTCATTGTAGGGATCACAGCCCAATCCCCAAACAGCCTCTGTAGGATATGCGAGAACCTGACCTTTTTTAAGACAGGAAGCTGCTTCTGCAACAGAGGTGGTAATCATTTCTATAGACCTTATCTGATTCGACAAAGGACTATTGTGAACCTAATTTACCCATTCGACAACGTAGGTAGTGTCCGGCTTGTTGTGTGGCATAGCCCATTAACTCTAATTCCATCAGTTGACTGGTTAATGTCGCGGTATCGATTTTGAGTTGAATGGACAATTGATCAAGGCTTTGGCCGACCCAATCGAGTTGCCGATACAGCGCAATTAAATGTTCTGGTATGGGTTCGGGTGGAGGGGTGTCCGGTGTTGCTGTTTTGGGTGTCGCTATTTCGGTGTTTGTTAAGGTTTCGGCAGCCTGCGATTGCCATTGTGTAGCCAATGCCAAGTCTTCAATGACCTGTTGTGGATGATCAATCAAAATTGCACCTTCGCGTATGAGTTGATGGCAACCTTGATGTGACTCACTATAAATATGCCCTGGAATGGCAAAAATAGATTTGCCTTGTTCGGCAGCGCGTTGAGCCGTGATCAGTGAACCACTTTTTAATGCCGCTTCCGCCACGATGACACCAAGACTAAGCCCACTGACGATACGATTTCGATGTGGAAAATGGTGTTGCAATGGGGGAGTGTGCGGTAGAAACTCACTGATTACGGTTCCTCCATGTTGGATGATCTCTTGTCTTAAACGCTGATGTGCGGTCGGATAAGTTTGATCTAAACCTGTGCCCATCACGGCAATGGTTCTGTGGTGTTGTATGGCAGCGCGATGTGCCGCTTCATCAATTCCTTGTGCTAAACCGCTATTGATATAGAACCCTTGCTCACTCAGATAATAAGCAAAATCATAGGCAATTTGTCGACCTTGTGGGCTGGGTTTGCGGCTACCAACGATTGCAATCTGGGGTTGCATCAAGGCTTGGGCATTACCTTGCCCAAATAGAATGGGCGGCTTGTCGCTATAAGGTAACAGCTGTTGTGGATAGTTTAGGTCTTCAGGAATCAGTACAAAGTCACTGTATTGTTCAATATCCTTGAAACATTTTTCAAAGCTAAGCTGTCCACTTGGGCTGTGAAATTCCTCAAAGCGCTTTAAATGATTTTTATGCAGTCCTAATTTTTGCCATGTGGTGATTTGATCAGGCTTAAGGGCGTGGTGTAGGGCAGGATAGTGCTGCTGAATTTTATAGAAACTACGAAGTGAGTGTTGCACCACAAACCACAGACGAATGTAATCTAAATGCAAGTCAGTCAATGAGTTGAGCATAATGAGACCTTTGAATATGTCTTCTTTTTATGGGTTAAAATTATTAGTGATATCGTTGTTGGATAATAAAAAATGAGGCTGAATACAGCCTCATTTTTATGGATTTGGTCTTAGTCATCCATTAGTGGTGGCTGAATCGTTGCACCCACTTTGATTGGTAATTCGCTCTCAAGTACATAAGCATAGCTTAAGTTATCAAACGTTTTGAATACCATGATGTTGCCAATACGTTGTCCTGGAAGTTGAACACGTTCTTTGGTTTTCGGATCAGTCACGATTTCACCTTTTTGGTTCACGCTAAAGACTTGACCAGATTGAACGCCTTGCAAGCTACCACGGTCGATCGTCACAACACTGTGAACCGCTGCAGTACCAATCGAGCCCATGACACGAACAATACTACCGCCAGCAGTGACATTTTCAGCATTGGTTGGATAGAAGAGCGTTGGCAGCATTGGGTCATATTCAGGAAGAACACGATCGCCACGACGAACTTCGGCATTATAAGTATCGGTCAGTTCTAAAGTGGTAATGTCATTTTCACCACGAACGGCAACACCTGAAGCGACTTGAGTCAGTTCTAAACCTGCATTGTATTTTTTGCCGTTTACATCGGTGAAGATGTACGGTTCGCCTTCACGGTAAACAGCATAACGTTGACCGACTTGCATACCTTGGCCGCGTGCATAAACTGTTTGGCCTTTGGCTGCCAATACACGTTGATCAGCTGTACCTAAAATGTAAGGTGTGCCTTCCACAGAATCAGCTGCAACAATCATGCTGCGCTCAAGCCATTGCTTAATATATTCCAATGGAATAACCGGAATCGCACTGTTGAGGGATTCAACACGAACTTGTGGTTGAAGTTTAGTGCCACCTGTATAGCGACGAATGATACCTTCACAGCCATCACCCTCATCTTTACCGATGATTGGGCGGCCATTGTAGGTACACATTAATAGGCGGTCACCTGGGAAAATCCAGTGCGGATTTTTCACGTGTTTATTGCTCGCCCAGATTTCAGGCCAGCGCACAGGATTTTTTAAGAAACGCTTGGAAATATCCCATAACGTATCGCCTTTTTTCACCACATAAACTTGAGGCGCACCTGCCTTCAATGATGGTGGATTGATGTTACGAGCAGGGGCAGCTTCTGCAACACTGACCATTCCCATCCCCACACTTACACAGACTGTAAGTGCCAATAATTGTTTTTTAAACCCCAAGGCACTAAAAGTTGGCATGCCCTTCAAAACCTTTTTCATTATCATAATTCCTAAAATTATGTATGTAACTGCGTTATAATAACGATATTACACACAATTTTTTGATGAAGCATTCCTTCATTTTGTTTTTTGATCAATGGCATAAGTGAGGATGTCGTATGGCCTTATTACCTATTTTAAGTTTCCCCGATCCCCGTCTTCGTACCATTGCAAAACCAGTCGAAGAAGTTACTGATGAAATTCGTCAGTTAGCAGCCGACATGTTTGAAACTATGTATGAAGCACCGGGAATTGGCCTGGCAGCAACACAGGTAGATCACCATATTCAGCTGATAGTCATGGATTTATCTGAAGAAAAAGATCAACCCATGGTGTTTATTAACCCCAAAATTACGCCATTGACGCAAGAGACGCAGCCCTATGAAGAAGGCTGTTTATCAGTGCCTCAAATATACGATAAAGTTGAGCGCCCGTCACGTGTAAAAATTCAGGCAATTAACCTTGAAGGTCAATCATTTGAAGTGGAAGCGGACGGACTTCTCGCAGTTTGTATCCAACATGAAATGGATCACTTAAATGGTAAGTTATTCGTCGACTATCTATCGCCTTTGAAACGTCAACGTGCACGTGACAAAGTGGAAAAATTGGTTCGCCAGCGTCAAAAAGATAAAGTCGCAGTTAAGCGTTAATTGATCGCGGTTAAAAAATACCTGAGACAAGCCCAATTTCGATTGGGCTTTGTTATACTTGCACCAGACAAATGTTAGGGTTTGCCTGTATTGTTTCGTAGTGGAGTGCTGCTGTCCTTTGCAGCCGTTTTTTTGCAGATTGCTGTTTTTTTACAGCCATTGTTGCCCAAGCAATATCAAGTTGCTCCGGTCTGCGAAACCATTACGCGTGCACTTTTACTTCCCAATGTTCATACTGAACATACAGCACATTCACACCATTCATCTTCCGCTCACGCTGAGCAAGTTCAAGTCGATCATACTGCCCATGAACATGATGCCAGTCATCAATGTCAGTATTGTACGGTCTATGGCAATTTGGTTTTGCCTCCTGAACTTGATGTAAAAGAAGTGCTTGATCGAATTCAAGTTCGTTTAATTGCTTTTCAAAAAGCTTTCAAGCATGTCTGGTTTGTTCTTCAACAACTCTTTTTACTTCCGCAAGGTCGAGCCCCACCACTCGCTGCATAAATCCGACGTTTTTTTTAACTTGGGTCGTTGAGGACTCAGGTACGCCTTTATTTATGTATTTTGTGAGATAAACATGGCTCAGCCTAAATTTTTTCTACAGCCTCTTGCGGCTGCAATTTGTGTTGCCTGCTATTCAACTTCTGTGATGGCTGACGAGATGTCCGTAGAGATGACGGAAACCAATGCTGTACAGACTTTGGCACCGATTGTGGTGACATCACATCAGGGGAATGATGCCAATGGCCTGATTGTTCGTGCCAACCCCAAACAGCCGATTCAACCGATACCTGCCAGTGATGGGGCCGATTATTTAAAAAGTATTGTGGGGTTTAGTGCCATTAAAAATGGGGGAACCAATGCAGATCCAACCTTCCGTGGCATGTTTGGTTCACGCATTAAAATTTTGACTGATGGCACAGAAAATCTAGGGGCGTGTCCAAGTCGAATGGATGCACCAACTTCTTATATTTCCCCTGAAAGTTATGACCGAATTTCAGTAATTAAAGGACCTCAAACGGTTCAATATGCCAATACAGGTTCTGCTGCAACAGTCTTGTTTGAACGCAAACCTGAACAATTCGATGCTGATAAAAACTACCGTGGTCAAGTCAGTGTGATGATCGGCTCTTATGGTCGTTTAGATCATAATGTCGAAGCGGCCGTGGGGGATGAACATAAATATGTCCGTTTAAATGCTAGCCGTTCTGTTGCAGACAGCTACCAAGATGGAGATGGTAATACTGTGCCGTCAGACTGGGAGCGTTGGAATACAGATTTGGCACTCGGTTGGACGCCAAACGAAGATACATGGGTAGAACTTACTGGAGGTAAAGCCGATGGTGAGGCGGTATACGCAGGCCGTTCAATGGATGGTTCGCAATTTGCCCGTGAAAGCTTAGGCCTTCGTGTCGAGAAAAAGAATGTCACAGAGGTGATTAAAAAAATCGAAGCACAGGTCAACTATAGCTTTAATGACCATGTCATGGATAACTTCAGCTTACGTGAGTTTCAACCAAGTGGCATGATGAATATGCCAATGGCATCGAATGTTGCTCGCAGAACATTAAATGCACGTATGGCTGTGACACATGAATGGGATAAGATTGGCTTTGTTACAGGCATTGACACACAGAACAATGAACATAGCAATCGCAAAGGGATGCGCAATAGCTATAAAGACAAAGCACGTGAAACCGATATGAAGTTTCAGTCCTATGGCGGTTTTGGAGAAGTCAGTTATCAATTGAGTGACAACAATAAGTTGGTTTCCGGACTTCGTCTCGATCAAGTGCAAGTGAAAGATGAGCGTGCCGCTTCGAAAGCGAGTGGCTATAACACGGAGCTGAATGAAACATTGCCAAGTGCTTTTATTCGTTTTGAAAATAAACACCCTGAACATGACAATGGTAAAACCTATATCGGTCTAGGCTATGTGGAACGCATGCCTGATTATTGGGAGTTATTTAGTCCTAAACACGGTAATGCAGGCACAACAAACACCTTTAATGGCGTCGAGCCTGAAAAAACCTTGCAGTTAGATGTGGGCTATCAACATGAACATGGAGCATTCAGTTCATGGGCATCTGCCTATGCGGGGCTGATTCAGGACTTTATTTTGATGAGTTATCACGATCATCCAAATACAGGTGAGCATGATCATGGTTCAACCTTTAGCGCGGGTGCGAAAAATGTCGATGCCACCATTGCGGGAGCTGAAGCGGGGATTGGCTATCAATTTAGCGATCATATTCAAGCCGATGTTGGCGCAATGTATGCGTGGGGTAAAAACACCACAGATGGCAAGCCATTACCGCAAATCTCACCTTTAGAAGCACGTATCAACTTACGTTATATCCAAGATAATTATACTTTGGGAGCGTTTTGGCGTGTGGTTGATGGGCAAAATCGTATCAGTGCGTACCAAGGCAATATCGTGGGTTATGACCTGAAAGAAAGTGCAGGTTTTGGCACACTGTCTTTAAATGGTACTTATCATATTGATGAGGGTGTAGATGTATCTGTGGGTGTAGATAATCTCCTGAATAAAACCTATACCGAACATCTAAATAAACTGGGTGATGCAGGGACAGGTTTAGCGACCGATCAACAGTTTAATAATATTGGTCGCAATTATTGGGCACGTATTTCGATGAAATTCTAAGTTCTGACATTTGTCATCCAAAAAGCAGAGCGATCGCTCTGCTTTTTTATTGGTGCATACTCGTCAGTTGTTTGGCTTTACTTTGATACAGTGCTAAACCGAGTTTTTGAATCGCACGGCCTTTTTGCTGTAATTTTTGATTTAAACTTGGGACATGCTTAGCGCCTGAATACATGACAAGATTTCTAGCCAATAAATAATAGGCAAACCATGCGGCGGACTGTGGTTTGAGCCCTAATTTATGCATGCGTTTTTTGCCAATAAAAAATTGTGTCAGCTCCAGATGTTGTCGATAAGCCAGTTTTTGCTGAAATGGTCGAAGGTATTTGTATTGTCTTTCAAAAGGTTCTTTAGAGAGACTGGCGCCGAGAGCCATGCTGCTTGCATCGGATTGAGGATGTACAAATTGCATCCAATACAGCAGTTTCCAACCGTCAGATTCTTTTTCAATTAACCATTTTTCATCAATACCCATCAACCAGCCGACATAGCGCCAAAAATGCAAAAAGCTTTCAACTTCTTGTTTTGACGGAAAAATTCCTAAAGCGCGAATGCCCAAAAGTACCACACTGCTAAAGGCAAGATTGGTCATCGCCAAGTCAAATTGATTAATCGGTACCCCCCACGTTGCAAAATCCCAGTCTTTGCCTTTTTGGAGTTGATGCCGTACCAAAGCGTGAATAAAACGTACATAAATTGTCGATGTAAATCCTGCATGCAAACGTTCGAGTCCGCGTTCTTCAGTGATATCTACCCACCATTTAGTGGTTTCAGCCAGACGTGTACCGGCTTGTTTATTTAAAGCACCGGTCAGCATGAGTGGCTGATTGAAACCGGGGAAGAGATAACCGACCATGAGTGAAAGGTCTCGCAAAATAACGCCATTGTTAATCCCGAGTCGATGGGTGAATTCAAGGGCTTGCTGTATTTTTTCTGGCTCTAACCAAGGCGGTGTTTGTTCAACATGCTTAAAAAAATGCTCGAGTTCAGGAATAGGAAAGGGAAGCTGCTCGACGCCTTTAAATAAAGCGATTTCAAAATATTCACGATGCTGCTTAGGGTTCTGCATCATCCACGTGAGCACTTTTTCCATCTGTGGATCACCACATTGCAGGGCTTTATTGAGGGCAAGATATTGAGGGTAATTCGGCTGTGCAGCTTGACCCGTCAAATGAGACAGCAGAAAACTCAGCAGATTAGATTGCTGCGTGGCCTGAAATGAAGACAGCCGGGTATTGAAGTGAGTGGTCATGTTTTGATCTTCAATGTTATTGTTTCATACCACACTAATATGAATATTTATTCGCATTCAATTCGCATAACACTATCGCATTGGAGAGCAATAGAATGAGAAAAAGACCACAACAACAACGCGCGAAAATGATCGTGGAAAACATTTTGCAAGCTGCGCAGTTGTGTATTGCAGAACAAGGTTTACTGGAGCTGACGACGCCAAAAATTGCGGAAAAATCTGGCGTGAGCGTTGGGTCAATTTATCAATATTTTGAAAATAAAGAACAAATCGTAGAAGAGTTACTGCTCAGAAAATCAGAACAATTGGGGTTAGCACTAAAAAATATAGTCGTGGAGCAAGAGCTGCACAGTATTTATGAGGTGATCCCACTTTGTATTCAGTTTGGCTTTGATATGTTGAAAGCTGATCGCGGCTTCTTCATTGAAATCTTGAAACATTGGCATCAATACAGTCATTCAGATGCCTCTCAGGTTTTGGAAAAGCATTTTTTTGAAGTCGGGATGTATTTATTTAATCGCTACTATTCACATTGGAACTTTGAGACGCTGAAACATCGCTCTTTTGTGATCATTAACAGTACTTTATTTACCATGATGCGCTATGTGAGCAATAATAGTTTTTTAATTACAGAACAACAGCTTAAAGTGGAATTGTCGAAGATGATTTTGGCTTATCTAGATAGTGAATAACACTGAAAAAATAAATTTGTCTCTTAAATAATCTATTAAATTCTGATCCAAGATATGTGAAGATAGATTAATAATAAATCAATAACTTAAGATAATAAATTCAGGAACATCATGATGGTTTCTTTGAGCTTGCAGCAACTGTCCAAATCTTTTGCGGGAAAAAGTATATTTTCAAATTTAAATTTAGGGTTAAGCGAATTCGGAATTGTCGCTGTTGTTGCTGAGAATGGAGTAGGGAAGTCCACCTTACTTGCGATGATTGCTGGGATGTTGGATTACGATACAGGCAATATTTTGATTAATGATCAGCAATATGCTCTTCACAACAATGAATACAAGAAACTTGTGGCCTATGTGCCAGATAAAAGCCCTATTTATGATTTTTTACAAGGGCAGGAGTTTCTGAATTTAATGTGTGATATTCGAGGGATAGCGCATGAGCAGTATCAAATCTTCATTGAAAAATTTAAATTAGAACACTATTTAGCCACGCCATTTGCTGACATGTCTTTTGGCACAACCAAAAAGTTTTTATTGGTTGCAGCCTTAATGACTTCGGCACCTTTACTGATTTTGGATGAACCGAGCAATGGCTTAGATCAAAATGCCTTGGCTGAATTAACAAGTATACTTTTACAGCAGAGCTAATCGAAATTGATTCTATTGTCTTGCCATGATCCAGTATTTAGAGACAGTCTTGCAGCAAAAATCATCGAGCTAGATCGGCTAAAGTCCAATGAGCAGGCGGCATGAATAAACAAAGACATGTTGGGCAGCGAACAATCATAAAAACGCTTTTGAAATATCGATGGGCATTTTATGTCAAGACCACAGCAGACGCAGTTGCACGACAAAAGCATTTACTTATTTTAATCACATTAATTCTCGGACCAATGCTATTCGGACTGCTCTTATCTTTAGTGCAGCCCATTATTGATTTGGTTTATTGCAAATCATTAATCACGAATGTGTTTATTTGGACAGGCTTTCTTGCCTTAAATGTATTTTGGTGTGCGATACAGCGTAAAGCTTTGAGTGGTGGAGAAGGGTATGGCTATCTAGCGCTATTGCCCATCACGCTTAAAAGTCGCTTTGCAGTGGAAATTAAATTTTTAGGCAGTTTAAGCTTTTTGCTGATACTGCCATTTATTTTAGCGCTTCTATATGTTTGGGTTGAGTATGAATTCTTAGCTTCCATTGGCATCAGTGTATTGATGCTACTTTGGATCTTTAATTTATTAATTTTACAAATGCTGTTTTTACAACAGAATTAATATTGGGTTTTAGTCTGTCTTTTGACATATTTGCCCATTTTGAGCCTAGCGATATTGGACGCTCAACTCGTTGCGGTGTTGTTATCTACTTTCATCTGTATAGCGGCAATAAAATTTTGGCTGCTCGGTAGGAAATCAAAACCAATTAAGCTGCAAGTACCTAGCGTATTTCTGATACAGAAATATAGCCCACTCTGGCTCAATCAAAATAAACTCATTATTCGTCAGGCATTTCATAAAAGATTTCTAACCCATCGTATTGTTAGTATCGGTATGTCCGTTACAGCGGTCGTGATTTTGTATTGGTTTGCCACACAGGCAGATACTTGGAACATCATGAGCCTTGATTTTACCGCTTCACAATTATTCCAATTGATGTGTGCCATCTATATTGCACTGAGTTTATTCAATCTAGGTGTGATAAAAATGGACTTAAAATCAAATTTTGAATCTGCAGAGCGATTCTGGATCATTCAGGGGTTCACACTTTGGCAGCTCAGGAAATACGAATACTGTGTTTTATTGATAATTGGCTTGTTGATGAGTGTACCAGTATTGCTGTGGCTACTGCTGACAGGTTGATTTGTAGATGTGCTATTGATGGCGACATTATTTGGTATCGGCATTCCATTTATTCAGTGGTTGTATAGAAAACCTGAAGAAGTGCACGGTGTTATGCCAATTTTAATGTTTATCTTATGGGTGCCTGTGGCATATTGCATGCTTTCTGTACGCTAAAAACACTTTTTTAAGTAAAAAATACTAATTTAGTAGAATAAATAAACAAACGTAATGAAAAACTAAAAATAAATGGAAAAGGGTGTTGCGTTGGAACAGAAATGCTGTAGAATGCACATCCATCGGCGGTGATGAAGATTAAAACTTCTGATAAAACAATGACTTGGTTGAATTGATTAAGTTGGGTTTTATTTTTTAAGTTTAAAAATAATTTAAATTACTGGTTGACTCTTTAGAAATAAAGAGTAATATAGCCGACCTAGCTTGATGGTGACGAACCAACAAGAAGATCATTAAGAGATTATGAAGAACAACTTGTGTGGATTTTTACTGATTGATTGATCGAAATTATTTTCATTGATTGATGGTAGAAATTACTCGAAGTTTATTTGAGC